>CADCMM010000075.1 GCA_902802515.1 uncultured Lachnospiraceae bacterium | reverse complement strand
TACGTCAAAACAGCTGATACGGTCTGTGGCGACCATGATCAGACTGTCGCCGTTGTCGTAGATTTCGCGTACTTTTCCTTCTTTTACAGGTTTCATGTTCTGCACCTCTCTGTGTTATTGTTTGGTACGATATGTTTGCGTCTATAATAGATAACCAGATTTTCCATTAAAATGCAATGATAATTTTAAATTTTTTAAAAAAGACAGCAAGTGTTAATTGTAGCAGACCACAGGATAGCCTATTTCCACTGTTTCATAAATCAGCTTCGCGGCGTCGGTGGGCAGATTGATGCAGCCGTGAGAACCATTTGTCTTATAGATATCCCCGCCAAAGGTACTGCGCCAGTTGGAGTCGTGCAGCCCGATTCCACCGTTAAAGGGCATCCAATACTCTACGGGGGATGAGTATCCCGGGCCATTTAGGACAGCCGGGGATTGTTTATAATAGATGCTGTACACGCCGCCCGGGGTTTGCCGCTCTGTGTTTAGTGTGCCGGATACGCAATCTGTTTCCAGAAGTTTTTCCCCGTCCTTATAGAGCCATACTTTCTGGTTGCTCAGATCCACTTCCACATAGCTGTTGCCGATATCGTTCCCCTTAGAGAAGGCGCCTCCTTTATGACTCCAGATCGGTTCAAGGATCAGACTGCCCTCAGTGTTCATGTTATCCTGCAATAGACCAATGGTTTTTTTTGCATCCAGTTTCCAACCGAAATTTCCTTTATAGAGTGTAATCTCTTTTCCCCAACTGGTACGGAAGTTTCGGGGCTGCCCCTGAGTATCATATTTTTGGGCCAGTTCTTCGACAAACCGCGCGAGCTGATCAGAATCCAGGACAAACTGATGGCTTTCCGTTTCCTGCATCCAGTTTGCAATATCCTCTCCGGTGAGAATTTCTGTCTCCGCGCCGCACCGGATGATCAGGCGGAGATTGTGGTATTGCCCGTCTGTATCGTAAGGATTGATCAGATCTGTGTCAGCCGTATCATCGGAACTGATCCAGGTTTTCTTAAACGTCCATTTCTGCCTGGAACTGCCCGAGAAACGCTCCAGAGAAACAGGAGCGCCGTTGTAAGCAAAATCTGAGCCCAAAGTCAGATACAGGCCAGATTGCCTGGAACAGATGTAAAAACGGCCGTCTCCTGTATCAGAAAGGATCCAGGACTGGGAAGATAAAGCCGCAGAACCGGCAGATCTTTGCAGAGCATCCATAGAAACTTCTTCAGAGACTTCATCGGCGGTGAGAGCTTCCGAGGAATACAGGTTGCTGATGCGGTATAAACAGCCGGGCAGTGTCTCTACATAAAATTTCTGCTGGTTTATATCCAGGCAGCGGTAAAGCTGCACGGTGTGGCTGGCTGTTTCCGCAGCCGTACAGGTCTCCTGATCCAGGATAAAATCGGAATCGGCTGCGCAGGCTATTTCGTAAATTCCCTGGGCAAGGGGGCTGTCCGCTGCCTGAGCAGCATTTGCGATATAGGGAAAAAGCAGAAAAATGCTGCTGCAAAGAAAGACAAAGATAGTGGAACGATAGTTTCGCATAATAATTCCTCCGATGGATGCTTCATTTGACAGGGCTATTATAACAGAGGATATATCAAAAATGCAATAAATACCATGAACCGTAAAATCAAGGTTGCATTTTGTCCATTCTATTGTAAAATGAAGCACAGAGGAGGTATCGTTATATGCAAAAGAGTAGAAATTTTATGAAATACCTGGCAGGGATATTCCTGCTTATTCTCGTACTTTTAGGCGGGTGCGCAGGACGGACGGCATCTTCCGGTCAGACAACGGAAAAGGCAGCGCTGCAGGGATCAGGAGAGCAGGAAAGTGAAGAGCAGCGGGAAGTTTTGGAAGAAGAGGAATATACCTCCAAAGAGGATGTCGCGCTCTATCTTCATCTCTTTGGGCATCTGCCGGATAACTTTATTACCAAAAAAGAAGCCAGAGAACTGGGCTGGGTCAGCAAAGAAGGCAATTTGGGCAAAGTCGCTCCGGGCAAGAGTATCGGCGGAGATTATTTCGGAAATTATGAGGGACTTCTGCCGGAAAAAAAGGGAAGAAACTACTATGAGTGCGATATTGACAGCAGTGGGGGATACCGCGGCGCAAAGAGGATCATATACTCAAACGATGGATGGATCTATTATACGGAGGATCACTACGAGACGTTTGAGGAACTTTATTCCGGGGAAGAAGGTCGGAAGTGAAAACAGGAAAGCGCGAAATAGGCTAATTATACGAGGAGAAAGAATATGAGAATAGTATTGGATGCGCGGGAGATGAACCGCAAAAGAGAGGCGCATACTTACCTGAAAGAAAAGCTGGAATTTCCGGATTACTATGGAAATAATCTGGATGCTCTCTTTGACTGCCTCACCGATCTGGAAGAGACAGAAGTGGAATTCGAATATGCGCAGGAAGCGGGAGAGTATTTTCAGAAAGTATACCGCGTTTTTAGAAGAGCAGAGCAGGAAAATCCGGGGCTGCAGATATTTTAGCATAGTATATCCGCCGTGTATGGCGCATGCTTTTTTGTTTTGCATATACTGTAATAAATGATTGTTTACAGGATAGAAGCATGGATAATTATGTGGTTTTGTCAATTGAGACGCATCTGTTTTTTGCAAGGATCATGAAAGAGCATGCCCTCTTTTTAGAGGCAGGGTTCCCGTGCAAAGAAGAAAAGTGGATACAGAAAGCAGATTGGTTCCGGGAACAGTTTGAGGATCTGCTCTGGCAGGTAGTGAGAATGAGTGATGGAATGGCGTCCGCGGATTTTCTGGAGTCCGGTGAGATGGTGACGGATTTTACTCTCCCGGCGGAAAGGCAGACCCAGTGTCTTACCGGGATTTCTATTGACAGTGCCTTGACAGAGGCGGAACGGAAGCTGAGTAGTGGTAACCCGGAACGGGTAAATCGTGGTAAGGTGCAGGCCATTAACCGTATCAATGAGCGTGCTGTATGTTTATTGAATGGATTGATTGATTTCAAGGAACATATATTGCAGGAGGTAAAGCAGGGAGAACTGTTCACGGCCAACTATCCGCTGTTAATTCAGCATATTCAGCGTGAGGCAAAGCTGTACCGGGCAATGCTGCAGGAGCTGATGCAGAATCGGCAGATCAGCCGCCAAAATCTGTGGGAGACGGAAGAATTCTGGGACCGGATCATGATGGAACATGCATTATTTATCCGGGGACTGCTGGATCCCACGGAGGTGAAACTCATATGCACCGCAGACGAATTTGCAGAAACATTCCGACAGCTTCTGGAGGCGGCAAAAGAGCAGAATTGCCGGGTAACGGAAAGTCAGTCACAGCAGGGATTTGAAGAAACATTGAAAGAAACACAGCGGCTTCGCGATTTTAAGACAGCAGGAACTGAGGGAATTCTAAGCTGTAATATAGCCTCCATTATCCTGCCGCTGCTGGCGGATCATGTGCTGCGGGAGGCAAACCATTATATCCGCATTTTAGAAGCAGGGTATGTGCGGTAAACGAAAAGGCGGATGGCAGGTGGATCTGAGTTACTATTCACGGTCCCTCCGCCAACAGACCTCAGACCATCCGTGCTGCGCACGTCTGCCGCGTCTTACGACGCTTATGGCTGAGGAAAGAATTTTCCAGGGCATGTATATAGAATCGAGGTTTTGATGAACAGAGGAACAGAGTTTCTTAAATTTGTGACAAAGCGGCTGCAGGACCGCATTGAAGAACTGGGTTGGAAAATAGAAGAAACTCAGCGTGATATCCAGGGAATGCATAAATATTATTGGGACAACTACACTGAGATGGATCAGTATGGGTATGAGGATTTTGATAATCAGCAGGCGCTTTGGACCCAGGTAAATGCCAAACAGGAGAGCCAGAAATTAAGACGGAGGATGCTGCGTATGCTGGATGCTCCGTTTTTCGGCAGCGTTGATTTTTTGTATTCCGGGGAAGAAGAGGCGGAAGTCTTCTATATTGGCATTGGGAATTTTGCAGAGAAAGCCGGGAGAGTTCCATTGATCTATGACTGGCGCGCGCCGGTCAGCGGATTGTTCTATGACTTTGACAAAGGACCGGCTTCCTATGAGGCTCCAGGGGGAGTGATGGAGGGTGAGATCCGATCCAAATGGCAGTACAAGATTCGGAATGGCACAATGGTCTATGAGTTTGAGAGTGATACGAAAATTGATGATGACATTCTGAAACAGGAGCTGGGGGCCAGCGGGGATGTTCAGTTAAAAAATATTGTACGAACCATCCAAAAAGAGCAAAATGCCATTATCCGAAATACAAAGGACCGGATTCTGGCAATTCAGGGGGCAGCGGGGAGTGGAAAGACTTCCATTGCCCTGCACCGGGTAGCGTATCTTCTGTATCATGACAGGAAACATCTGAATTCTTCCAACATTCTGATCCTGTCTCCAAACAGTGTATTTTCAGACTATATTTCCCATATCCTGCCGGAACTGGGAGAGGAGAACATTCGGGAGATGAGTTTTGACCTGTTTGCTTATCATGAACTGCGGGATGTGGCAGCGGACTGCGAGGATCGTTATCATCATATCGAGGCGCAGATGCGCTATGGGACTTCCCCCAACTGCCAGTGGAAGCAGTCCTCGGATTATGTGCGGGCGGTGGAGGGATTTCTGGTGGAACTGGAGGACCGCCTTGTGGATTTTCGGGATATAGAGTACAAAGGATTTTCCAAAAAGGCAGAAGAATTGCTGGTATTGTTTTATTACAAATTCTATGAAATACCTCTTTTGTCGCGAATGGAAGCAGTGATGGAGTATTTCGTTGATGAATATGAGACGCTTCGGGGGCGGACGATCTCAGAGGAGGAGCTGGAATTGCTTCGGGAACGCTTCCGGAGATTGTACGTTACAACGGATGTTTATGAGATCTACAACTGGCTGATGGAGGAACAGAGGCTGCCGCGGCTTGCCTCGCTGCCGCTGGAGCAGAGATATCTGGAATATGAGGATGTCTATCCTATGCTGTACCTGAAATACCGTTTGAAAAATAGCAGGAGCAGGAAGGATATCCGGCATTTGGTGATTGACGAAATGCAGGATTATTCCTATCTGCAGTATGTGATCCTGGAACGTATGTTTTCCTGTAATATGACTCTGTTAGGCGATAGAGCGCAGACAGTGGCCGAAGAGCAGCAAGATGTGCTGCAGTTTCTCCCTAAAATTTTTGGCCATCAGATGCGTCAGATAGAGATGAGAAAAAGTTATCGGAACACGGTGGAGATTTCGGAATACGCAAAGAGTATCAGCGGCATTGAGGGGATAGAGTACCTTCAGCGGCATGGAAGACCGGTGATAGAAAAGGGTTTTGCTTCTCAGGAGGAACTGCTGAGGGAAGTGCTAGGTCAGGTAAGATTAGGACCTGGAGAATACGAGACAGCTGCAGTGCTGACTATGACGGAGAGAGAAGCCAGAGCGTGCTATGAGATGTTAAGGGAGTTGCGGCAGGATGATCATGAATGCAGGATATCCTATATTGACCGGGACAGCACTTTTTTTAAAAAGGGACTGACCGTTACGACCTTTTATCAGGCGAAAGGGTTGGAGTTTGACCAGGTATTTATTGCGGGCGGCAGCGAGAGCAATCCGTTTTTCCGGCAGTTCCGGTATATCTGCGCAACGAGAGCGCTGCAGGAGCTGTTTGTGTACGAATGTCAGGGAAACGATGATATAATGATGTTGGGGTCAAAAGGTCTTTTGCCCCAACTATGATGCGGAGCGCTCCACACCCGCCACTAACGTGGCTACTTGCTCATGTTTAGTGGGTCCCAACCCCACATTTGCCGGAGCAAGCTCCGCAAAGTGGGCTTTTGACCCTTACATCATATAATCAGCGTGTCCTTAGAATACTTGGAAACCGAAATTAAGGTATCACCTGAATGACAAAAACTGATTCTTGATATATGATAACAGTACACTGATACAGCGACAGATACTCTTTTCGGAGGCGAAGAATGAATCAGTATGAATTTATCTATCCGGTCATTGACGCAAAGCGGACCGGGGCAAATATAAAAAGAGAATGCCGGAAGCAGGGCTTTACTGCCAAGCGGCTTCAGCATTCCTTGGGTTTGGGTGCTATTCAGTCAATTTATGACTGGTTCAGCGGCAGAACACTGCCTTCACTGGACAACCTTCTGGCGATCAGCAGGCTCCTGGGTATTTCCATGGAGAAGCTGATCGTATGCCGGGAGGAATCGGAGGAAGAAGTGTGCTGCCAGATAGGTTTTTTTCAAAGAGTTTTCACATATTGGAAAGGGCTTTTTCGGATTTCCGTTTACTGTCAGTATTGCAGGTAACTATTATGCGTGTTTCTCTTCTTCCTGATATGGGACAAATTCCAGTAAATCTTCAATCTTACAGTCCAGGGCGGTGCATAATCTGGCCAGAACTGCGGTATCGAGACGTGTGACCTGATTGCTGCAGTATTGGTTGATCTGAGTACGCTGCATTTCCGCTCTGTGGGATAGTTTACTTTTGCTGAGACCTCTGGCTTTCAAAAGATCATCCAGCTTAATTTTTATTGAACCGAAATTGATATCTTCCATACTCTGCTTCTCCTTTATCCTGTCGTATTTTGAATACCTTTTACAAGAAATGGTGATAGATTTAGTTTAAGAAAAACAGGAATAAAATATAAGTTCCAGAATATCAGATTTGAAAAACAACAACTGTAAAGTAAAAACTGAAAAATCAACTCTAAAAAACATATTCTAAATTCCTACACGTTAATATAATTTTAATAAGGAAACATCAATTATTACTATAGTTCCTGATTTGGTTTCTGAGTGGGAGAAGCCCCATATTTGTTTTTATAAGCATAATAAAAAGTCGTATAGTTCTTAAAACCACTGTGATAGCAGGCGTCTGTCACTGACATTCCTTTCGAAATATAACTTCTGGCCAGAAACAGCCGTTTTTCCGAGATATATTTACCTATGGTGTATCCGGTTTCTGCTTTAAACAGATGCATCAGGTAGGAACGGTTCAGATAGGCTTCCCGTGCAATCCTATCTATAGAAAGATCTTCTTCTGTGAGGTGATCATTAATATATTTCAGGATATTCTGGATCACCGGATTGGCAGTGACAGCGTCTGTCACCCGAAAAGATTCCTGCGCTGTCAGGCGGTTGATGAGAATAAGAAATTCTGTAAATTTGACTTTCTGATACAGATCGGAAGCGTATTCCCTGCACTGATACGAAACAGCCAGATCCCGACAGACGGCGGCTAAAGGTGTATTTTCCCAGTTGGGTATACGAATCAACCCGGAGTGTTGTTTGCGGCTTTTCTGAAAGCATTGAAACAAATCCGATCCGTCTTTGCGGCTCTGTTCAAAAAAGTCCTCAGCTACATAGATGATGATCCGATCATAGACGGAATGGTCATGGATGATAGGCTTGTGGATCTCTCCTGCCTGTATCAGTATGATATCATTGGGCTGGACTGTATATTGCATTCCTTCGATTACGTAACTGACGTTGCCCTGAAGAAAAATCACAATCTTATGAAAATCATGATAATGGTAGTTAAAAACTTTTCGGGTCTGGTCTATAATGTGGAACAGGCGAAAATTTCCGTCCAAATAGCCGGTTTTCTGATAAATTTGCTGTATATCCATAATTCCGTCCTCTGCTGATGCTATCTGTAACATAGTATACAGCACTTTTTAAAAGGTTCAAAGCACATAATTGATATTTCTTAGAAAAAATGTCTGTTATGATAGGATTTACAAAGAAACAATTCCCATTATGAGGCGGGATGATCATGGATACGATTCTTATGAAATATCATTATCGGGGAAATGACTATCTGGTGTTTGACACTGGTAAAAATAATATCGCGCTGGAGCCGAGAACAATCCGAACTATTTGTGCCCGAAATTTTAGTCTGGGTTCCGCGGGGCTGCTGGCAGGCTCGGTGATGGATGATGGTCAGATAACGTTGAAAAACTACTGTCCAGATGGAAGTGAAACCGAGGTGACCCGTTCTGCAGTGCGAATTTTCAGCCAGTATCTGAAGGATGCCGGTTATCCTGGATGTCAATATGTTCCTTCTATAGAATATGCGGAAATTTCTTTACATGAGAAGTCTGGATGGGAGAAAGTAAATGCGGAAGAAGTAGGAAAACTTTTTCTGTCTGAAACATTTATAACTAAAAATCACATGAACAGATGCGGGATGGCATAGTTGAAATTGCTCTGTACAATTTTCTGCGTATCCGCTATAATCATAATTACGCGTTCCATTTACGCGAACTGTGTGACAGGATAGATGGAACCATTACTGTTATAGTTCGGAGATCATTATGCGCACAAATAAAAGAATACAGGGACACCTGTTGGCGGCTTTCAGTATATTAGTCTGGGGTACTACCTTTATTTCTACAAAAATTCTTTTGAGAACCTTTGAGCCGGTTCAGTTGGTACTGATTCGGTTCTTTATCGGTTATCTGGTTCTCTGCCTGCTCACTGGAAGACAGGGACACATTCCCTTTGAAAATCTAAAAAAGGAACTAATGTATGCCGCAGCCGGACTGTTCGGGGTTTCCCTGTACTTTCTCGGAGAGAATGTGGCGCTGACCTATACTCAGGCAAGTAATGTGAGTGTTATTATAACGGTTGCCCCTTGTCTGACGGCCATCCTATCCTGGTATTTTCTAAAAGAAAAACCCAGAGGACCGCTGTTTTTTCTGGGTTTTGGTCTGGCTTTGGCAGGCATTGTTCTCATGAGTTTTACGGAAAACTTTGCGGTTACTTTGAATCCGTTTGGAGATTTTCTTGCTTTCCTGGCAGCCTGTACCTGGGCGGTTTATTCCATTCTTATCAAGAAAATGGAAAGGTACGGCTATTCTGTATTTCGGATAACCAGAAGAATTTTTTTCTACGGGCTTCTTTTCCTGATGCCTGCGGCATTGATCTGTAAATGGGAGCTGAGGGCTGAGGATGTCTTCCGTCCTGTGAATGTATTAAACTTGCTGTTTCTTGGAATTCTTGCTTCAGCGCTTTGCTATGTGGCCTGGAATAAGGCCACGGAATATCTTGGCGCAGTAGAAACCAGTGTTTATATCTATGCCAATCCGGCAGTCACGATTCTATTCTCCCTTTTGATCTTGCAGGAAAAAATTACCTCTGGGGCATGGATAGGGATCGGTCTGACCATATCCGGGTTGGTGCTGTCAGAATGGAAGGGATCCAAGAAGAAGAGGATCCATGAAAAAGTAAGGATGTATGAGGATAGTATAAAAAATGCGTAAGAAATATCAGGTAATCGCGCTGGATATGGATGGGACAGTGCTAAATGATAAAAAAGAGGTGGGGCAAAGGACAAGGGCTGCTATTCATAAAGCTCTGGCTGCCGGCAGGGAGGTGGTCTTTTGTACCGGAAGATCTTATGCGGAGATGGGAGGAATACTGCAAGAATTTCCCGACATGCATTACCTTTGCGGGGAGAGCGGGGCATTGCTCTATGATCTCAAAAAAAACGTTCCGCTGAAACTGTTATCTATTCCGGAAAGAGAGATATCGCGTATTCGTGAGACCATTGCAGGGAGAGATATCATGCCTCATTTTATTAGTGAGGGGCGTTCCATCGTGAATTGCGCTCAGCTTCGCCGGATGGAGTATTACCAGATGGGAGCCTATCAGTCGGCCTATCTGCGGACTGCCATAGAAGTGACGGATGTTTTTCAGATGGCGGAAGAGGAAAAATGCAGCGTGGAGAAGATCAATCTTTTTCACACGAATTCAAAGGAGCGGGAAAAGACAAGAAAGGATCTGGAACAGCAGCAACTCTTTCTTACTATGGTGGATTCAGAGATATCCTCTCTGGAATGTACCAGTCAGGGAGTCAGCAAAGCTACCGGTCTGAACGCTCTGTGCAGCGAGCTGGGCATAAGTTTGGAACAGGTGATCATGGTTGGGGATGCAGATAATGACTGTGAAGCGCTGCGGGCAGCTGGTTTGTCAGTTGCCATGGGGAACGCCAATAGGCGTGTGAAAACTCTCTGCGATGTTCAGGTGGCGGATAATAATCATGATGGATGTGCACAGGCAATCGAAAAATACCTGTTTGGTGAAACGATATGAAAATCATAGCAAGAATAAAGAGTGATTTTAAGGAAAAGTTTGGAATCCCAAGGCAGAGTGGAATCATTCCGGAATTGAAAGCCAGGATTGTATTTGAACCGGAATATTGCAACCCTCACGCGGTTATGGGCTTGGAGGAGTATTCCCACATTTGGATCCTGTGGCAGTTTTCAGAGACGGTAAGGGAAACCTGGTCGCCTACTGTGCTGCCGCCCAGATTGGGCGGGAGAACCCATGTAGGGGTGTTTGCCACCAGATCTCCGTTTCGCCCAAATCCCATTGGCCTTTCCTGTGTTGAGCTGGAGAAAGTTGAGCAGGATCCGAAGCTTGGGCCGGTGCTGTGCGTGGCGGGTGCGGATCTTCTGGACGGTACTCCCATCTATGACATCAAACCTTACCTGGCCTACACAGACAGCCATCCGGAGGCAGTATGCGGCTTTGCCGACAGAGTGAAGGACTATGAATTGAAAGTAGTATTTCCAGATGAATTCCTGATGCAGCTGCCCAAAGAAAAACGGGAAGCGGCGATTGGAATATTGCGTCAGGATCCCCGCCCGCCCTACCAGAATGACCCGCAGCGGCGTTACGGGGTAGCATTTGCTGGCTACGACATACGCTTTCATGCAGCGGACGGCGTGCTGACCGTGTGCGAAGTTGTAAAAATATAAGGACCGCCGCCACTATTAGAACAAAGAAAAGAAATACAGAGGATTCGGTCTGCTGGTTCGGTTTATGATATTTTGGGGAACAAGAGAAAATGGACAAAATATATTGTGAAAAATAATTAAAATTCAAAAATGTGTAGAAAATGCAAAAAAGTATTGTGCATCATTCAATTACATGTTAAATTTAAAGTTAGTTTAGAAACGTTTTCAGTATGGGTTGCGTTTCTGTTCCCCAGGAGGATCCGGGGAAAAACAAGAAACCTATAAACACAAAGAAGCAGGAGGACTATCTTTATGAGGCGAGGGAGACACAGTAAAGCGCTTGCTCTTGCGATGGCCGTGATCATAGGGGTTTCAAACACCCCGGTGAATGCGCTGTCAGAGAGTGTAGAACCGGCGACTGAGTTGACGACAGAAGCGATTGACCAGGCGGCCGAGCAGGCTGCGGCAGAAGAAGCAGCTCGTCAGGCAGCACAGCAGGCTGCAGCAGAGGAAGCTGCGCGCCAGGCGGCCGAGCAGGCTGCCGCGGAAGAAGCGGCACGTCAGGCAGCAGAGGAAGCTGCGCATGAGACGGAGAAAGCTGCTGAAACAGAAACAGAAGGAAACCCGGAGACGGAGCAGCAAACCGAAGTACAGGTCGATCATGATCCTGAAACGGAAACAGAAGCTGCCCCGGCGGATGAGACGGAGACAGAGCAGGAAACGGAAGCTGAAGCAGCACTGCAGACGGTTACGGTTCATTATGAAGCGCAGCCGGGAGGAACGGTAAGCCTGTCAGAAGAAACCGTGGAGATCGGATCAGGAGATATTCAGCTGCAGGGTTCTACGGCACAGGCATTGGAAGATTATATTTTCCTTGGCTGGCTAAATGAAAACGGTGAAGTAGTCAGCAAGGAGAAGGATTTTGTTCCGAATGCCGAGGATCTGGTATCCGGCACAGTGGTGTTTACGGCCAGCTTCTCTCAGGTCAGCTTTTCAGGAGCAGACCGGGGCGTGAATGTAAAGGTGGTTGCGGAGGCTGAAACGTTCCCGGCGGGAACTGTCATGACCGTGGAGAGATTACCGCAGCAGGAAGCACTGGCGATCGCAGAGGAAGCGCTGGGCATTGAAGATGGCGATTATTCCCCGGTGCGAAACGCAGTGGCAGTGGACATTTCTTTCTGGCTGGATGATGTGAAGATTGAGCCTGAAAAGAAAGTCCAGGTGGAACTTACGCTGGATAAACCGATGGATAATGACGAGGGCAGCGTGCAGCAGGTGGTTCATAAACCGGATGACGAAGAAGCCGTGGTGCTGGAAGAAAAGCAGGTGGAGACCGTTGATGAGCAGGGAGCTACTTTTGAGGCAGACAGTTTCAGTATCTATGCGCTGCTGGAAACCGATGCAGCACATCTGAGCGATTTTAAGATCAGCAGCGTGGCTACCGGTTCAGCACCCTGGGATGAGAACGACGAGGCGGGAAACGATAGTTCACCTACGAACAACGTTATCCGTTCCTTTGACCAGCTGGCATATGAACTTTCCTATGAGACTACGGTATATGGCGAGCAGGACTCTTATCAGAGAGCTTACCTCTGGTTCCGCTTTGAACTTCCTTATGAGAAGGATATCGCCGAGTTTGACACCAACAATATGAACTGGATGTCTACGGATGAAGGATATGAGTGGAAACTGGAAACAGAGGAGATCGATGGAAAAAAGACCCAGGTTTTGACCTGCGCAAAGAGACTGGTGTCCACGTCGGGCGATGAAGGGGCCGCAGTCATTCCCGGTATGGGTACGGCACTGGTCTATCTTCAGGTTTACGGCGCACACAACGGCGACGAGATCCGGCCCACCTTCTATGCCTGGATGGATCACAACCAGGGCGGCGACGACTACAGCTGGTTTACCAAAGATGGCGCGAAAGGCCACGACGATACCCATGATGCCGATGAAGTGCGGAAGGTAACCCCTGACAAGGTGACCGTCAGTGCTGCCCCGCATTACAACGTTCAGCTGAAGCCTGTTGGAACAGAACGTGTGGGCGCAATCGACACCTTTGATTTTACAACGGGAAATGAGTATGCCGCGAACAAGGATGCGGGCCAGGTAAAGGGACAGCTCCTTGCATACGGTGTGACGCTGCAGCTGTACGGAGACGGTGAAAAGGGACTCAAGGGTATTGAATATCCTCAGGGGCCGATCACGGTGGACCTCACCTTTGATTCATCCTACACCTATAAGGTCTATGAGAA
>CADCMM010000074.1 GCA_902802515.1 uncultured Lachnospiraceae bacterium | reverse complement strand
CCCGAATCTCTTTTACGTGGCAGCGGGCCATTGCGCCGCTCGCGTTGACATCTTTGCTGTGTTTTGATACACTTAGTTAAGTTAAAAGAAATTGCACAAACATCTAAACTATAGAACAGAAAGGGGAGTAGACCGTGAAGTGGAATTGCGTTATCTTGATTCCTGCGTATAATCCCCCTGAAGATTTGCTGGCGCACCTGACGGAGTTGAGACAGCATGGGTTCGCAGATTTCATTCTTGTGGATGATGGAAGCTCCGCAGCCAGAAAGAATGTCTTTGAACAGGCGGAACGCATGGGATGCGTGGTGATAAAGAATCCTGAAAAACAGGGCAAGGGATATGCCCTGAAGGCTGGCTTTGCTTACTATATAGAGCATGACCAGGGAAAGTTTGACGGCGTTATCACTCTAAGTGCCAATGTCCGTTTCCCGGTGCAGAGCGTGGAAAAGATTGCGGAGGCTTTGCGGGAAGAGCGAACGAAGGGGACGCACGCCCTTGTACTTGGCAGCAGAAACTTTTTTGACCCCGGGCTGCCCCGGGCTTCAAGGTTTGGCAGTAAGGTCAGCCAGTTTATCTGCAATGTTTTGCTGGGCATCCACCTGAAGGACTGTATGACGGGACTGAGAGGTATTCCGGATGATCAGGTGCAGCTGTGTCTGGAGATACCGGGTCATGGTTATGAGTATGAGACTTCTATGGTGCTCCGGTTTGAAAGCATTGGTTATCGGGAAGTAGAGACCAGGACGCTGCCCGCCCCCCAGGGAGCAGAACGAGCTTACCGCAGGGGAAAAGACACCTTTTACATAGTATTGACCATGATGAAAAGGTTTCTGATGTTTACGGCGGTATCTGTATCTGTATCGATTTTTGATATCTTTTTATTCTGGATATTTACAGAATATGTGTTTACGGATGTGCCATTTTGTATCATCTGGTCCACCATTCTGGCCAGGATCATCTCTGCTACGGTGAATTACATCGTTAACAGGCAGGTCGTTTTTCAGACCAACGAGGATCGGAGAAAATCGGCCGCTCAGTTTTTGGTGCTTAGCATTGCACAGTGTCTAACTTCCGCGTTGCTGGTGTATCTGCTGGAAAAGATATCCTCCGGCAATGCTGTAGGTCTGAAGGTGCTGGTGGATGTGATGCTGTTCTTCGTAAATTACAAAGTACAGAAGAAATTTATATTTGTGGAGGAAGCGCAGCGGACATAACGTTATAAAGGAGGTTTCTGCTTCAAGTTGACTTTGTTTCTATATATCTTGTGTTCGGACGATGCTTAAGACATCTGTCCGTCTGAGTCGGACTCCATTCTTCTCCGAACAGACAGGTGTCACCCATAGCCGTACACATGGACATATAGAAGCACTCGTCATATTTTGAAGCGGAAGCCTCTTTTGCTTCGTTTTCTATATGCGAGTGGAATAGCTTATGGCTAAAATAAGTAACGTGTACAGCGGTCAGGAGGAGGCGGGAGCAGGTTCATACAAGCAGACGATAGGAAGGTGACGAAAGCTGTCACGAGCATAGTGGCTGCTGCGGAGCATTGTTCGAGTGAAAGGAGTTTGCGAAGCAGCAGGCCGATAGGCGGCGCAGTGACAGCGAGGAACCGACGTGTCTGCGGTATGAACCTGCTCCCACCTCCGTCTTACCGCGTTACTTATTTTTTATTTTAGCTTGCAATATACCCTGATGGGGTATATAATGTGACTCAGATACCCTAATGGGGTATGTTAAGAGGGAGAAGATTGAGATGGATGATAGAAAAGAGGTTGTCCCGGGATGTGAGTGCTGCGGGAAGAAAAAGGAACGCTCGGAGAAGGAGTATAAGGATCTGCACAACCGTTTGAGCCGTATTGAGGGGCAGGTGCGGGGAATCCGGGGTATGCTGGAAAAGGATGCCTACTGCACAGATATTCTGGTACAGGTGGCGGCGGTAAACGCCGCGTTAAACAGCTTTAACAAAGTGTTATTGGCGGAGCATATCCGCACCTGTGTGGCAGATAATATCCGGGAAGGGAATGACGAAGTCATCGATGAACTGGTTGCTGTCTGCCAGAAACTGATGCGGTGATATCTTCCGTCTACGACGGTCCGGTCAGATGGAGATACTGACAGATAGAACATAAAGCGTAGATTTGAAAATGATAGAAGAGAGGTGGCTGAAATTGATGGATCAATATACTGTGACGGGAATGAGCTGCGCTGCCTGCAGCGCAAGGGTGGAAAAAGCGGTTTCCCGGTTGCCGAAAGTTACCTCCTGCTCGGTCAGCCTGCTGACGAATTCTATGGGTGTAGAGGGATCTGCCACTGAGCAGGAGATTATAGCTGCGGTGGAAGCAGCGGGATACGGAGCGCAAAAGAAAAGCCGGAAGCAGGAACCTTTGGCGGGTTCGGCGGCAGTGTCTGCCAAGGGGACAGATGACACGTTGAAGGATCGGGATACACCGATGTTAAAGCGCAGATTATTTGCCTCTTTGGGATTTTTGCTGGTACTGATGTATTTTTCTATGGGACATATGATGTGGAACTGGCCGCTGCCGGAGTTCTTTTTGAACAATCATGTAGCTATGGGACTGGTGCAGCTTCTTCTGACCGGTATTGTGATGGTGATCAACCAAAAATTTTTCATCAATGGATTAAAAGGTCTGATCCATCGAGCCCCCAATATGGATACTCTGGTCGCTCTCGGATCCGCCGCTTCGTTTATTTATAGTGTTTACGCCCTGTTTGCCATGACAGATGCCCAGGTAAAAGGGGATATGGCTGGTGTCATGTCCTACATGCATGAATTTTATTTCGAATCTGCAGCCATGATCCTTACGCTGATCACGGTGGGTAAGATGCTGGAGGCCCGCTCCAAGGGCAGGACCACAGACGCGCTGAAAAGCCTTATGAAACTGGCGCCTAAGACGGCGGTTATCATCCGGGATGGCGCTGAGACGGAAGTACCCATTGAACAGGTACAAAAGGGCGATATTTTTGTGGTACGCCCGGGAGAAAATATTCCGGTGGACGGCATTGTGCTGGAGGGTTCCAGCGCGGTGAATGAGGCGGCCCTGACAGGGGAAAGTATTCCGGTTGATAAGTCGGAGGGGGATAAAGTATCCGCCGCCACGGTAAATCAGTCTGGTTTTATTAAGTGCCAGGCAACCAGAGTGGGAGAAGATACCACGTTGTCACAGATCATTCAGATGGTCAGTGATGCGGCGGCTACGAAAGCTCCCATTGCCAAGATTGCGGACCGGGTATCCGCAGTCTTTGTTCCGGCGGTGATCACCATAGCAGCTATCACATTTGTGATCTGGATGCTGGTGGGAGAGAGTGTAGGCTTTTCTCTCGCCCGAGCTATCTCTGTGCTGGTGATCAGCTGTCCCTGCGCACTGGGTTTGGCTACTCCGGTGGCAATTATGGTGGGCAACGGAATGGGGGCTAAGAACGGCATAATGTTTAAGACCGCAGCTTCTCTGGAAGAAACCGGAAAGATGCAGATCGTTGCTCTGGATAAGACCGGGACAATTACCAGCGGTGAACCGAAAGTGACGGATCTTATTCCGGCGGAGGGCATTTCGGAAGAAGAACTGCTGCGGATGGCCTATGCGTTGGAACAGAAAAGCGAACATCCCCTGGCCAGAGCGATTCTTCAGGAAGCGGAAAAGAGGAAACTGCCGGCGCAGGAGGTCAATGATTTTTTGGCGCTGCCGGGGAATGGGCTTTCCGCTGTGCTGGGGGGAAGCGCGCTGTGCGGTGGAAACCTGAATTTTATTAGCAGTAAGGCAGATGTGACAGGGTCTATGAGAGAACGTTCTGAATTGCTGGCTGGGGAGGGAAAGACGCCACTGTTCTTTGCCAGGAACGGAAAATTGACTGGCATTATCGCCGTGGCGGACGTCATGAAAGAGGACAGTCAGCAGGCAGTGAAAGAACTGCAGAATATGGGGATTCATGTGGTCATGCTTACTGGTGACAACCAGCGAACTGCTAGAGCCATTGGAAAACAGGCCGGGGTGGATGAGGTGATTGCCGGGGTGCTGCCGGAAGGTAAGGAGAGTGTGATCCGGGAACTGAAAGAAAAAGGTAAGGTGGCCATGGTGGGTGACGGGATCAACGACGCGCCGGCGCTTACCAGAGCAGACATTGGTATTGCCATCGGAGCAGGAACGGATATCGCCATCGATGCGGCGGATGTGGTACTGATGAAGAGCCGCCTGAGTGATGTGCCGGCGGCCATTCGTCTGAGCCGTGCCACGTTGAAGAATATTCATGAAAATCTGTTTTGGGCATTTTTCTACAATGTGATCGGTATTCCTCTGGCGGCAGGCCTTTGGATCCCTATCTTCGGATGGAAATTAAATCCCATGTTCGGGGCGGCGGCTATGAGCCTGTCCAGCTTCTGTGTGGTGACAAATGCCCTGAGACTGAATCTCTTTCAGGTATATAATGCCTCAAAAGATAAGAAAATAAAAAAGAAAGACAACAATAAAAAAGAAAAGGAGAATAAAACCATGGAAAAAACAATGGAAATCAAGGGGATGATGTGCGGACACTGTGAGGCCAGAGTAAAGAAAGCCCTGGAGGCATTGCCGCAGGTAGACGAGGCGGTGGTAAGCCACGAAAACGGAACAGCGGTATTGAAGCTGAACGCGCAGATAGAAGACGCTGAATTAAAGAGCGCGGTAGAAGCGCAGGATTACGAAGTGACTGCCATCCGGTAATTTCACGCCTGAAAAATGAAAAGCATCCCAAAGAATACCCTAGAATGTGAACTTTGGGATGCTTTTCGTTTTTTCTGCGTCATATCCAAAGCGTGTTACTTCATCTTCTCTATGAATCCTTCTCCGAAGACTTCGCTGGTTTCTGTCACCATGATGAATGCTCCCGGATCCAGCTCATGGGCGGCGCCGGTCACCGTGTAGGACTGGGATTTGGAGCAGGCGCACAGCAAAACATCCCGGTCTTCCCGGGTATAGCTTCCCATGGCTTTGATAATGGTGGAACCGCGGTCTGTGATCTGCCCGATGCGGTCCGCGATCTGCTGTCCCTGGTTGGTAATGATGATGATCAGTTTTCCGGCGCCCACACCGTACATGATCTTGTCCAAAACGACTGTTCCCACAAAAGCGGAGGCCAGGCCATACAGTACCGCATCCACATTTTGAAATACCGGCCATCCAAGCAGAATAATGAGAAGATCGATGGCTATGGACACCGTTCCGAGAGAAAAATAGGGGTGGCGCACTTTGATCGTCATGATCAGGAAATCGGTTCCGCCGGAGCTGCTGCCCCTCATGTAGAAGAAAGCCATACCTGCGCCCATGCAGAGTCCGGAATACAGGGCTGCCATGAAGGGACTCCCTGAATAGGCTGTGGTGTGTGGGAAGATCACATCCAGAAAAATCGTACATATGATCATGGATCGGGCTGTTTTTAAGAGAAATTCCCTGCCCACGACCTTATAGCTGATGATCACCAGAGGAAGATTCAAAGTCAGCGTCGTCAGACCGATGGGAAGCCCCAAAAGGTGATTGAGGATCAGGGCGAGACCGGAAATCCCGCCCGGCGCAAAATCAGCCATATGGGCAAAGGTGTAGATACCCGTAGAGTAAAGAAGTCCTCCTGCAATATCGAAGAGCAGGTCTATAATAAAAGTCCCCAGTTTCTTGTTGTGTTTCATATTCACACCGTGCTTTCTAAGAGATAAATTGGGCAAAAGGTTTATCAATATAGCCATATACCTATCTTAACGAAAATAGGGATGTTTTTCAATGAAAGTATTGCCCAAAACAGAGGTTTTCCGCGGCAAAGAGAGTTGAATTGTACTGGGCGAAATGATATGATGAGTTCATCAGGGGAGAGTTTCAGTAAAGGAGAGGTATGAAAAATGGTAAAAAATATTGTATTCGATATGGGCGGAGTGCTGGTAAATTACAGCGGTATGCCGGTTTGCAGACACTTTATTGAAAATGAGGAAGATTGCCGGAGAGTTCATACCGGAGTGTTCGTATCTCCGGAATGGGTGCTGCTGGATATGGGCGTGATAACGGATGAGCAGGCATTGGCTCAGATGCAGAACCGACTGCCGCAGCGTCTTCACGAGAAGGCGGCGCTTTGCATGAGAGACTGGCATCTGTATAATATGCAGCCGATAGAAAAGATGGGAACGCTGCTCAGAGAACTGAAGGATAGGGGACTGGGCATTTATCTTTGTTCCAACGCGGGAGTGAGATTGACAGAGATTTACCGAGATGTGCTGCCTGCAGCGGATTGTTTCGATGGCATTTTATTTTCCGCTGAAGTAAAGTGCATAAAACCCCAGAGGGAGATGTATCAGCACTTGTTTAAGCGTTTCTCCCTGAAGCCGGAGGAATGTTTTTTTATTGATGATCTTCAGCTGAACATTGAAGGAGCCCGGGCTTGTGGTATGGACGGATATTGTTTCGCGGATCAGAACATAGAGAAACTGAGAGCTGCGCTTGCTTGCTGTATCTGATGCGATATCTGTGCAATCATCCCTGAGCTGGCAATAGATCAGAAGCGCCTTCGCAGTCTTCGATATACTTCTGCAGTCTGGGGAAAGCTCCTTTGTAGATCAGCGTCAGCAGCTTGTCCAAATGGCGCAGTGCCAGCTGCAGTTCTTCTTCGCTGATCAGGCCGTCCCGCTTGGCATCAGCCAGCTCGTCCAGATCTACGACTCGCACAAATCCATCCGGATAGACGATGACGTCAGCCAGAAGGTCAGTGAAGATATAAGTTTCCGTGTCAGGATCATAGGTGTGGGAAATGATGTCGCAGTACCAACTGATCAGCTGACCGCTATGGTCATAGAATTTGCTGACTTTAAAACCCCTCTCCAAAAAATAACAGGAGTAGCCATGGTGCAGAGTTTTTTTGGGGTGGAGTGTATTCCAACGGGTGACAATGACTTCATTATCCCGGTGCAGGATGATGTCGTCTTTCAAATAGACGCACTCTTCCGGAATAATGCGCCGACGGTAAAGTTTCACATTTTCCATGGGATAATCCTCCTTTTGGAAAGTATAACAGACTATTTCTGGAAAGTCTATGAACAGAATGTTAAAAGATAAGGAAGCGCTGATTAAATGATGTTGGGGTCAAAAGGTCTTTTGCCCTCAACTATGATGCGGATCCGCCACTAACGTGGCTACTTGCTCATGTTTAGTGGGTCCCAACCCCACATTTGCCGGAGCAAGCTCCGCAAAGTGGGCTTTTGACCCTTACATCATTAAATCAGCGTTTCTTAAGAATGATCATAAAGATTGGGAGGAGAAGAATGAAGGTATTGAATTACGGTTCGCTTAATGTTGACTATGTGTATTCCCTGGATCATATCGTTCAGGGAGGAGAGACCATCCTTTCTTCAAAAATGGAGGTGTTTTGTGGCGGAAAGGGACTAAACCAGTCCATTGCATTGGCCAGGGCCGGCGTCCCGGTGTATCACGCGGGACTGGTGGGGGAAGAAGGTTCTATTTTGCTGGATGCCTGCAGGGAAAACGGAGTAGATACATCCTATATTCGCCAGATGGACTGTAAAGGAGGCCATACCATCATTCAGGTAGACGCGGGAGGGCAGAACTGCATTATCCTGTACGGAGGCACCAACCAGATGCAGACGAAAGAGTATGTAGACGAGGTGCTTGCGAACTTTGGGGAAGGCGATTTCCTGATCCTGCAGAACGAAGTAAATCTGCTGAACTATATCATTGACCAGGGTTATGATCGGGGAATGAAGATCGTATTAAATCCATCGCCCTTCGATGAAAAATTAATGGACTGTGATTTAAATAAAGTGTACTTATTTCTGCTCAATGAGATCGAGGGTAAGCAGTTTACCGGGTTTGCAGATGAAGATCGGATTTTGACTGCTCTTGCGGAAAAATTCCCGGAAGCTCGTTTTGTTTTGACGCTGGGCAGTGATGGAGCGGTATATTGCCATGGAAAAGAGAGGATTTTCCAGGATATTTTCCCGGTTAAGGCGGTGGATACCACTGCGGCCGGGGATACATTCACCGGTTTCTTTGTAGCTTCTCTGCTGGAGGAAGTGCCGGTAAAGGACGCGCTTAGAATTGCTGCAAAGGCTTCCTCTATAGCGGTGTCCAGGCCGGGAGCTTCACCCTCTATACCATGTATAGAAGAAGTTAAGGCATCATTGTCTTTGGGAAAATAGAATGAAACAATAAAAGATATTGATATAATTAAAAGTTAGTATTATAATTATATAATAAATAATTAATAATACTGAGGTATACCTCATGGTATAGAATGATTGTTGAGGGTAAAATTTTCTATATAAATAAATTTAGGAGGTTTTGCCATGAACAGTTATAAATATATGTTTCAGGAATATCTCAGAAAGTGGATACGCTCCTTTCGAACCTCGCGTAAAATCTCCCAGGAACATATGTCGGAGATGATACACGTTTCTCCCCGATCCTATTTCGATCAGGAACATGGGAAATATGGTTTTTCCGCAATTTCCCTGATATCATTTCTTTTGTTGTTGACGCAAGAGGAATTAATGGAATTCTTGGACGGATATCGCAGCATTGCAGAAGAAATAGCGAAAGGAAATTTAGAAGCGGGCAAATCAGAAAATGTGGCATGACACGGTGGTTGACAGAATGAATCCAAAGTGGTAAATTTTAGTATAAGGAGCTGCACTAGTGTTGTTCTCGTATAGGAAACTTCGTCTCCTATACGAGAAAGCCCTTCGGGCAAAGATGCGCAGCTTCGCGCGCGGAACAAAAGCAGTGCTGCCAAAATTATTGATCGCGGAGTGTGCGAAGCACACTTTTGTTCTGAAAAGACTAAAGTATTATTACCATAAGGAGATTTTTATGAAATTACAAAAACATGCTTTTCGCACCTCATTATTTCTTCTGCTCTTTACTATGCTTCTTGGACTTTTTGGAACTGCGGCTTTTGCAGGCTCAGCAGCAGCGCAGACCACAGAAAAAAGAACGAGTTCCGTGACCTATTACAAGGGAAAAAAGAATCGTGCCGAGCTTGTGAAATACTCGAAGAAAACCCGCACCGTTATTGTGAAACTCTATAACGGTTCCAACAAAACGAACTGGTATGGTTACGCTTATTCTCTTCAGAAATATGTAAAGGGAAAATGGAAAACTGTAAAACCAAAGGTGGCGATCTGCTGGACAGAGGAGGCGATGAGCGTTCCATCGCACTGCTACACCATTCTGGAGTATAAGCTGGCTCCTTACTATACAAAGAAAAGCCTCTCCTCCGGGAAATACAGGCTGCGTATCAACTATATGGTGGGCAAGAAATCTTATCAGTATGTAAAATTCACGATAAAATAAAATATGGTACAATCATCTCCCGCATAGATTACGGAATATTGGTAAATCCGTAATCATACACTGTAAAAACGGTGTTTGCGGGAGATTTTCCCTTTGAAAGACTATATCGAAGAGCGGGTCCTGTCCGTGGCAAATTATATTATCGACTACAAGGCGACCGTGCGCCAGGCGGCCAGGAGGTTTGGGATAAGTAAGAGTACGGTACACAAGGACTGCACTGACCGGTTGGAACAGATTAATCCATCGCTGGCGAGAGAAGTACGACAGATATTGGATGTGAACAAGCAAGAGCGCCATATACGGGGCGGACTGGCCACCAGAGAAAAGTATCTGCATCAAAAAGAATAGCTTCGGAAACACATCAAGTGTTTCCGAAGCGTATCCGCCTGAGCCCGAAAAGGGTATAGATTTCATTTATTCATTTTATTTCACTTAAACAATTCGGGGCATCCTTCCTTGTGAATCTGCAGCACCCGTTGGTTGCTGCTGCCCCGGAATTTCAAGCTGATATCGTATCGTTCCTGGTCAAATTCCCCATCTACCAGAATATCAATATAACTTAGAAGCTCGTCCGTTACCTCACAGTGGGCACGGCCCTTCGAATCCAGAAGATCTGTTTCATAGGTATATCCGGAATAGCACCAGATATCTTTGCCTGGATAACATTCTTTGAATTGCTGCAAAAGCGGAAGCAGTGCCCGCTGGTTATCCGGCTCCATGGGTTCTCCTCCCAGCAGGGACAGTCCGCTGATGTAGCCAGGTTCCACGGACTTCAATATCTGGTCAATGGTTTCCTGGGTGAAGTCATCGCCGTAGTTAAAATCCCAGGCAACGGCGTTAAAGCATCCGCGGCAGCGATGAGTGCAGCCAGAGACAAACAGGCTGGTGCGCACCCCCGTGCCGTTAGCAATGTCATAGTATTTGATGGTTGCGTATTTCATATGCGTATAGATCATCCTTTATGAAAAAAGGGGCTGTTGCAAAATACTGGCTAATGGAGTTCCGATATCCTATGTATGCCTTTTGGGACGACCGAGGAAGTCGTCCCAAAATCCGCCTGCCGGCGGATACGCCCCTTCGGGCCTAGGCGAGTACGATTCGAAAACACTTGGCGTGTTTCCGAATCTATGATTTTTGGAACACCCACTACCTTACAGAGGATTGCAGCCAGTATGCTTGTACAAAAAACACGTCTATCTCGTTCCCCTTGCTGCAAACCTATCTGCACGCCGCT
>CADCMM010000073.1 GCA_902802515.1 uncultured Lachnospiraceae bacterium | reverse complement strand
TAGCTTTCTATTCGAGGGACAGGGAACAATGAGAGAAAAGCAGGGAAGAAGAAAAGAACAAGCAGAAGAACCGGCGAAGGAGAAGACTATTTCGCCAATGCACTATGCCGAGCGCGCGCTCTTGCGTTCTCTCATTGTCGTGACCCTGATCTATCTGCTTTTGAACTGTGTGATCGGTATCATGAGGGCGCCGAATGATGATATGACGCCCAGTATCTACGGACGCGATCTGCTCCTGTATTACCGGCTGGATAAAGAGGTAAAGGCAGGAGATGTGATCGTGCTGGGGAAAAATGACACAACCTATATCGGACGTGTCATTGCCGTGGGAGGAGATACCGTTGAGATCACGGATGAAGAGAGTGTCCGCGTCAATGGAAACACTCTGGCGGAGTCAAGGATATATTCCGGCACTCCCCGGTACGAGGGTTTCGTGGAATATCCTCTGACACTGGCGCAGGACGAGTGCTTTGTCCTGGTGGATCGCCGAAATGGCGGCGAGGACAGCCGTTACTACGGTCCGGTGTCCAGGGACGAGATCAAAGGGATCATTATCACGATCATGAGGCGGAATAATATCTGATGGCGGAAGGGGGGAGCCCGTTGAACATCTTTGTAAAAATCATGGACCGTCTGGTAGGCACGGCGACGGGCATCCTTGCTTTCACGATGCTGCTTTATGGCGCCTATATCCTCTATGATAATTTTTCCATCAGTCAGGATGCTTTTGCATCAGCGGATCTGCTCCAATACAAACCTTCGGGGGATGGCGGGGAAGAACAACCTGGTTTTGAGGAACTGATGGAGATCAATCCGGATGTGGTGGGATGGCTCACGGTCTATGATACCAATATTGATTATCCTGTTGTCCAGGGTGAGGATAACATGGAATACATCAATAAAAATGTGTATGGGGAGTTCAGTCTCTCCGGTTCTATTTATCTGGCGGCGGAGAATGAAGCAAAGTTTTCTGATGAGTACAATCTGGTCTATGGGCATAACTTTGCCAGCCCCAGCATGTTCCTGGATGGGTATAACCTTATTTACGGACATAATGTGTCCGGTGGCGCGATGTTTGGTGACATTCCCCTGTATCTGGATGAGGATTACTTCCATGCGCACCAGCAAGGACTGCTCCAGACGCCGGGAGGAAATTATGAACTGGAAATTTTTGCCAGTGTTGTGACAGACGCGTATGAATCTGTCATCTATTCCATGAGCAATCGGGAGGATCCTTCTGATCCGGCGCTGATGGAATATATTCGTGAGAATGCCAGGGTCTACGACTGGGAAGAGGGGAAGAAAATCACCAAGTTAGTTGCTTTCTCCACCTGCTCCGATGCGGAGACCAATGGCAGGATTGTAGTATTTGCGAATGCGGTTCCGACTACAATAGATGGTTCGGCAGTTCGGGATGTGCAGGAAAAAGAGCAGCCCTCAAAGAGAAGAGCAGTCGGGCATGGACAGAGAAGGGCATGGGCATTACTGAATCTGATCTGTGTTTTACTGACTGTGCTGACGCTCTTTCCTGTAGGAAACCTCAGACGGAAGTACGGACAATTCCGGTATAGCAGCGAGCTGATAAAGAGATTGAAAGAAACGTATCGCGGGGAAGAAGGGCAGAACTATGAGAGAGAACCTCGGCTGCAGATGGAAGATGACCTGAAACGGTTCCGATGGAAAATGCGGTTTGGTGTTCTTGCGGAGCTTCTGTTCTGCCTGGTCGCTGCGGCAGTTTTTCTTTATACCGAAAATATCCAAAATCCTATGACGGTCATCGACCGCTGGACCCCATGGATGATACTGATATTTGCGGTCGCCCTGCTGGCGGATTTTCTGTGTTTCCGCTACAGGGGAGAAAGAATGGGGAGCATGGATCCGGAAATAGAAAATGTGGTTGAAGACGCAGAATAGTGGGATGCCGGAAAGGAGAGGACCATGTTTGTGAACGTGTTGAAAAGAGAAACAGGTGAACGGCGTTTCATTTTGTTCTCCGTCTTATTGTTGATAAATGGTCTGTTCTTTCTGCATGTGCAGGCGGCCGGGGAACAAACAGAGAAATTTGTGCCGAAGCTGTCCATACGGCAGGAATTTAATGCACCGGAAAACGTTAATGTTCCTGTGGACAGTACATTCCAATATCAGCTGGAGGGAGTGACTGGGACGGAGCCTTTGCCGGGTGGGGCGCAGGGCAGTTATGTTTTTTCTTTACAGGGAAACGATAGCAGAGACTTTTTTTTCAGGGCGGGAGATGCTGCCGACTCATCTTTGATCCGGTATGATGCCCGGGGTGTGTATGAGTATCGGATAAGACCATTGGAAAAGAACCGTTCCGGATATCAGGTCGATATGGAAGAATATGATATTCAGGTGTTCATAAAAGACGGAGAATCCGGATCGGAGTTTTATGGTATCGTGGTGAGAGATAGTACGGGAAAGAAACCGGGGGAGATCGTGTATCGGCAGTCGCTCCTTGTGGAATCGGATCCGACAGTATCGCCCGATCCGGAAGGAGAAAATCTCACGGTTCTTTCTTCAGATCAGAACCGGACAGGAACGGGTGCGGCCGGTAACGTTAAGACAGGAGATGATACTCCTGTTATGACATGGATCATTTTGCTGCTGCTTTCTTTTGTTGGAATCGGGATTTATGGAGGGAAGCACAGATATGGTTAGAGCAAACAGGAGTGAGCCCAATTGCCTTTATATGCGGCTTCCTCATTAATTTAGGACAACTATGCATATTGGATAAGCTATGATGCGTATGTTTGAAATAGATAACGAGGCAGTGGGAGAATAGAAATTTGGAAAAGAAACAACAGGTTTTTTACACCGTGGAAAGGGTATTCCTATCGAAATTTTCAGTGCAGGAATTACTTAGACGCATCATTAAATCCCATCTTAATGAAAATATGAGTGAGGAGTAATCTGATATGGTGAGACAATGGAAATGTATCGGGGTAAATGATATGATGAGTCTGCAGGTACAGCAGCTGAACAGGTGGAAGGAACTATGAAGGATCAAAACTTATTTCAGGCGGCTGTTTATATCAGATTATCGAGAGAAGATGGTGATAAGGAAGAGAGTGACAGTGTAGGAAACCAGAGAAAATTATTAACAGAATACATTGCAGGGAAAGAAGATTTACTTTTATATGACACATATATTGACGACGGCTTCTCAGGAACCAATTTTAATCGTCCCGGTTTTCGGAGAATGATGGGAGACATTGAGGATCAAAAAGTTAATTGTGTGATCGTAAAGGATTTATCAAGATTTGGACGCGATTATATTGATACAGGAAGATATCTGGAACGATATTTTCCGGAATTGGGAGTACGTTTTATTTCCGTAACAGATAATATTGATAGTATGAAGCAGGCGTATGACCTGTTGCTCCCGATTAAAAATATCTTTAATGAACAGTATGCGAGAGATATTTCCAGAAAGATTCAGACAACGGTAAAAACAAAACAAAAAGCGGGGGAATTTATTGGAGCTTTTACCAGTTATGGTTATAAAAAATCGCCTGCAGATAAGAATAAATTAATTATTGATGAATATGCCGCTTCGGTGGTTCGCAGAATATTTTCTTTGTATCTGCAGGGAGTGGGAAAGCAGAGAATCGCAAAAATATTGAACGAAGAAGGGGTTCTTTGCCCGGCAGAATACAAGAATGTGAATGGTGAGAATTACCAGAACGGAAAGCGCTTAGAGAGTACCACTTATTGGTCTTATGCTACGATCAACAGCATTCTGCACAAAGAAATGTATGCAGGAAATATGGTACAGGGGACCAGACATCAGCGTATGAGGAGCAAACAGAAAACGCTTCCCAGAGAAGAATGGATCGTTGTAGAGAATACACACGAACCGATCATTGATCAGGACACCTGGGACAGAACCCAGACCCTTTTGAAGAAAAGGACAAGGGAATTGGATTTGCAGACCAACAAAAACATTTTTGCCGGCTTTGCAAAATGCGGGGACTGCGGAAGAAGCATGGCAAAGAATATGTGGAGCCGGAGGGATGGGAGCAAAACATATAGCCTGTATTGCGGCACCTACAAGAGACACGGAACGCAGTTGTGTACTCCGCACACGCTTCCTATGTCCATTCTGGAACAGATTGTACTAAGTGATCTTAGGGCGATCATTGCCAGCGTGGATAATTTAGAAGAACTAGTGCAGATCCAGGATCAGACAGTATCAAAAACTAAAATGATTGCCGATGCGGAACTTAGCAAGGCAAAAGCAGAATTGGAACGTGTAAGAAAACTGAAAAAATCCATATATGAAGATTTCAGAGAAGAACTGATCTCCAGAGAAGAATACCTTTCCTACCGTGAGGATTACCAGAAAAAAGAAGAACTTTATATCAGGCAGATTGATGTACTGGAAGAGCAGGTAAGTGAAAATGCAGCGGAGGATGTATTTGAAATTCCGTGGTTAAAAAGGCTGCTGGAGTTAAGAGATATCGAAAGGCTGGATCGGGAGATTGTTGTGGAGATGATCAGTGAGATCAAGGTGTATGAGAACCATCACATCAGTATTACTTATAACTTCTCGAACGAATTGGAGAACTTGTTTTCCGGCATGTACAGAGAAGAGATTAAGGAAAAAGCAATGTAACTTGCGCAACTGATATCCCGGACATGGGGGTATGGATCCCGGGATGATCGGGGTGGGCGGGATAAAGGAGAAACTTATCAATCTCCAGGTGTCCCTGGCTCTGGCAGAGAAGCTGGAAGAGCAAGGATTTGAAACAATGCTTACCCGAACAGAGGATACGGGGCTTTATGATCCGGAGACCGTCAATAAAAAGGCCCAGGATATGCAGCGAAGGTGTGCGTTGATTGAGGAGAAAGATCCGCTTCTTACCGTCAGCATCCATCAGAACAGCTACTCGGATCCGGCAGTGTATGGTCCACAGGTCTTTTACTTTGAACATTCTGTGGAAGGAAAAGAACTGGCGGCCTGTATTCAGGAGCAGCTGAACACCCGGCTGGGGATCGCAAAACCCCGGGAGATAAAAGGAAACACCAATTATTATATCTTGAAACGATCTGCCAGTGTGACGGTGCTTGTGGAGTGCGCGTTTCTCTCCAATCCGGAGGAAGCGGCAAAGATTCAGACAGAGGAGTATCAGAACGCAGTGGCAGCGGCCATCTGCGATGGAATTGTTTGCTGGGTTGGGCTGCCGCAGTAAGCATTCTGGTGCATAATTATAGTTTTCTGAGGATCGCTTTCGCTTCCCATCATACGTAATGGATACTAACCCGCCTGCTGCGCATAAGCTTGCAGCCAGGAAGTACCAAAAACTCTAATTGTGCAAAATATGCGTTTGGTGCGGCAGCCCTAATATCTACAGCTTCAGATTTGCGAACAGTGAGCCCAGGGAGGTGGTTGCGGCCTCTGCCTTTGGCAGCTCAAAGGTCTCTTCTTCGATTTCCTTGGCGGCAACATCTTCCAGAGCTTTCATGCTAAGGCTGATTTTCCCGTCTTTTACATCAATGATCTTGACTTTTACTTTCTGTCCTTCGCTTAAGACTACACCGGGGTGTTTGATCCGCTGATGACTGATCTGAGAAATGTGGATCATACCGGACAGCCCGCTGCCCAGATTTACGAAAGCGCCGTAGGGTTTCAGGGTTTCTACGGTTCCCTCTGTCACCAGGCCGATTTCTACGTTTGAAACCTTTCTGGCCCGCTCCGCATCCGCAGCTTCCCGGAGGATATCGCGGGCAGACATCACCAGACGCTTGTCTTCTTCATCGGCGGTGATAACACGGACTTCGATGGACTGGTTCAGGAAGTTTACCAGATCATCCTCTTCTACATAATCCAGGGCAAGCTTTGACGCGGGAATAAATCCGCGGATGCCTTCCAGATAAGCCACAGCGCCGCCTCTGGTGACGCCGGTAATTTTCACGGTTACATTTTCCTGGCTCTCCAGCAGTTCTTTCAGTCTGTCCCAGGCCAGCACAGCGGCTGCCTCCTTCATGGACAGCAGGATGTGGCCGGCGCCGTCATCTCTGCGGATCACGGTGGCGGACAGGGATTGCCCTACCTGAATATTTTCTTTCAACGAAAAAGCAGGATCATCGCTTGCGTCCTCCAGGCGGATAATGCCATCCGTATAGTATCCAAAGTCCAGCGTGATCTCTGTCTCAGAGACTCCAATGACTGTACCTGTGAGAATATCTCCCTCATAGATTTTTTTGAAAGATGCTTCCAGTTCCTGAGCGTAATCTTCCATGGTTTCCCCCGGAGCGGGTTTATCTGCTTGCGCATCGTCTGTGGGGGCTGCTTCTGCTGTACCCGCTGTATCAGCCGGCGCTTCTGCTTCGGCAGAGACAGCGCTCGCTGCTTCATTTGTGATTTCTTCCGTTTTCAATTCTTCTGTTTCCATAATGTTCTTCCTTTCCCATTTTTACTTCCTGCTGCATCTTTCGCTGCGCGAAATCTGCAAAAGTTGCTGCGCAACTTCTGATAGATTACATTATATAATACATTTTCATGGAATGTAAACAAAAATGATGATGCTGAGTAAGTGTATAATTATCGTTGGCAATAAATAAGCGAAGCAGGAAATTCCCACTTCCCAATCATACAGTTTTTCTTTATGATGTTAGTTGTCCAGAAAAACAGATAAAGGAGACTGAAAAAGTTTTTAAATTTGTGTGTGAACTGGGCTGTGAGATCATCCGGTTTCAGCTGGAGCAGTATGATGCGGAACTAGCTGCAGATAGGGATAAGTCAACTTTGAGGAACAAGGGATTAAAAAGAACTACAATCAAGACCCTCTGTGGGGAGGTAGAATATCGGCGGAGAGTTTACCAGACGAAGACAGAGGACGGCACTACGGCTTTTGTTTACCTGCTGGATGAAGCAATGCATATGGAAAAGATCGGTCTGATCTCTACCAACCTTGCGGAACGTATTGCAATGCTGGCGGCGGAGGCTCCCTATCGGGTAACCGCGGGGACCATCAGTGAGACCTGTGGTCAGAGCATCAGCCACGCAGGAGCATGGAACCTGATCCAGCAGCTAGGGGAGCGGATTAGTGAGGAGGAAGAGCACGCAGTAAAACAGATGGAAGCAGACCAGAGTGAGGGAGAGAAGGTGATTCCGATCCTGTTTGAGGAAATGGATGGCGTATGGCTGCGGATGAAGCACCGAAGGATGAGGTGGTCGGAAGCCGGAGCGAACAACATGGCGAAAGTATTGTATCGGAAAGAGAACCGGGAACTGATCGAAAACATCGAGCGATATACGGATGGACTGATCTTTACGATGCAGATGCAGGAAGTCATAAAAAGCCTGAGTGCAGCAAAGGCACCAAAGAAAGATGGGAAAGG
>CADCMM010000072.1 GCA_902802515.1 uncultured Lachnospiraceae bacterium | reverse complement strand
CTGAGCATCAGCAAGAGCGTGCTTTATAATGAAGCCGATCAGGAGACGGCCGACCTGCTGAAGGAGAGATCCTTCCGGATGGTGCTGGAGCTCAAAGAGGGCCAGGGCGATGAATTTACACCGGCCGCTGGAAAGAAGTATATCCTGCTGGATAAGAATGGAGAGGAGATCGAGACGGAAGAAGCCCTGATCACGGGTGAGGATGGCTCTTTCTCACTGATGGCGGACCAGACCGCGCTCTTTGAGGATATAGCGAACGAGGGCGTCTGCTGGCGGGCGGCAGAGGAACAGGACGAAGACTTCCCCCAGGTATTCCCTCTGGAGAAGGCGCCGCTGGAGGGGCAGTTTGCCCAGGGCGTCAGCAGGGGCGAGTTTATCAACGGTTCCACGGACATCCTGATCATCCGGAAGGAATATATAGCGGAAGAAGGCGCGAAGCTGAGTGATACTGCCCTGGAGGCAGCCCGGGAACTGGCGCTGGAATTCACCGTGGAGATCCAAAAGGGAGTGGATGAGGATTACCAGCCGCTGTCCACAGAGACAGACTTCGAAGTGGTCCGTTTGGTTACACCTGCGGACGCGTCTGAGAGCGGAACCATGGAGAAGGTGGAGGTAGAGGACGGCAAGCTGGCGATGGACGGCCGTACCACCTACATTGTGATCCCCACAGAGTCAGCCGGAGAGGCATTCAAACAGTGGGGATACCGGGTACGGGAAACCGCGGTCAGTGATGGCCGTGGCGGTATGAAGGACGGGGTTTCCGGCTGGTACCGCTACAGTGAGGCTGCCAGTGCCGGAGAGGACGGCGAAGAGAGTGCGTCCGGACGCGCCGGCTACCTGATCATGAACAGCGCAGTGGAGGAGGTCTCCCAGGAGAATATCTGGGAAGTACAGAGCTTGGTGGTCTTGGAGAACAAGCTGGACAGCTTCGCTCCGGATTCCCGGATCTACAAGATCATGCGGGGCGGCTCCGCCACCCCGGCAGCGGGATCTAAGATCACCTTCCGGCTGAAACGCTATGAGAACGGCGCCTGGGCGCCGGCGTCTGGTGTGCGCTACGCCATCAATTTCAACGATAAGGAAGCCGCTAAAGAGGGCATAGAATTCAGCTACACCGGGGCGGACGGACTGATCGCCTACGAGGCGGACGGCGAGACCGATAAGTTCTATATCGTCTTTGAAGGGCACGTACTGATCGATGACATCGGCCAGAGCGCCGACCGCCTGAAGGAAGGATATACCCTTGAGGACTGCCTGCTCATCGAGGAGGTCCCGGAACTGACAGATGATGACTGGGGACAGCTGTTGGGTTACGGCACCTCCGCCAGCAAATACCGCAGCCTCAGCAGCGATTATGGCAGCGGCAGCAATACGGCAGAGTATTACAATGCCTTCGTGAACACCAATACCTATGAGTACATCGAGATCGCCAAGGAGGTGAACATCGCCTCCGGTAAGTACTTTACCTTCCATCTGGAACGGGTATTCCAGACCTTCAAAAACAAAGCAAAAGTAGTTTCCGGAAGCAACCTGGAGTACACCGTGTACGGCCCGGACAATCAGGTGATCAGCACCGGAAGGACCACCGCGGAGGGCGACTTCAGCATCCAGGGCGGCCAGTATGTGAGGATTCTGGTTCCGGAGGGAAGCCGCTGGAAAGTGACGGAAGCCTCCCCCTACCCCTATACCCTGGAGAGCATCCGCTACGGTGAGGAAGGAACGCCGGTAAGCGCCGCGAGCAGCGAAGTCAACATCCGGGCGCCGGAGAAGAGCAGCAGCGTGCTGTACAGCAGGAACTTCCGGGGTGCGGTAGACAACTATGGCAGTGTGAAACATATCATCTTCGGATGGACGAAGGATTACGCCGGGGCAGTGTCCGGAACGGAGGGCAAGATCATAGACAGTACAAACTCCGGCTCCATCATGCTCTACCAGGTGGGAGATACCGTCTATGTGTTGTCGGATGAGAAGATCATCCTCCTGGACGGATCCTATATGTTCGAATATTTCGATGACGTAGAGTCGATCCGGTTTGATAACCTGGATACCTCCGAGTGCCAGGATTTTCATTATATGTTCTATGACTGCTACAGTCTGACAACCCTGGATCTATCGGGCTGGGATACATCTGCTGTTAAAGATTTTAGTTCTATGTTTAGTTATTGTTCCAGCTTAACCAATGTGGATGGTCTGTCTGGTATGGATACCTCAAATGGAACAAGTTTTAGCTCTATGTTTAGTATACCTCAAATGGAACAAGTTTTAGCTCTATGTTTAGTAATTGCTCCAGCTTAACCAATGTGGATGGTCTGTCTGGTATGGATACCTCAAATGGAACAAGATTTAGCTCTATGTTTAGTAATTGCTCCAGCTTAACCAATGTGGATGGTCTGTCTGGTATGGATACCTCAAATGGAACAGATTTCAGCTATATGTTCAATAACTGTACAGGATTAAGCAATGTGGACGGTCTGTCGCGTATGGATACCTCAAAGGGAACGAATTTCAGGTATATGTTTAATGCGTGTTCTAGCTTAACCAACGTGGATGCTCTGTCCGGTATGGACACCTCAAAGGGAACGGATTTCGGTTATATGTTTTATGGGTGTTCCGGATTAACCAGCTTAAATGGTCTGACTGACTGGAATGTCGCATCTTCGCAGTGCTTTGAAAGTATGTTTGAAGAGTGTTCCGGTCTAACCAGCCTGGACGCTCTGGCTGGCTGGAATGTTGCATCGGTGGGTGGTTATAGTACGTTTGTGCGTATGTTTAGAAATTGTTCCGGTTTGACCAGTCTGGACGGGATAGCTGGTTGGAACACTGCGTCTGCAACTCGTTTTGCAAGTATGTTTGCAGGGTGCTCCGGTTTGACCAGTATTGGTGGTGTGTCAAAGTGGAATACGTCCAAAGTAAGTGATTTTAGCAGTATGTTTAGCAGTTGCAGCGGTCTTGAGACAGTTGATTTGTCCGCTTGGGATATGTCTTCTGTCACCAACCTAGATAGCTTGTTTAGCTCCTGCTCCGCTTTAAAGAGGATTGATGGTATGTCCAGTTGGGACACTTCCAACGTCTGGAATTTCAGTTATATGTTTTACAGATGTACAAATCTTGAGATTCTCGATTTGTCAGGCTGGTACGTTAAGAACGGTAGCTATGTGGCAGATATGTTCCAGTACTGTGAAAACTTGACAACGATTTACGCGCAAAACTGGACAGAGACTAATACAGAGATGCTATCACGACCTAGTCTATGGTGTTACTATTGCCCGTTTAGAGGTAACGGAAAACTGGTAGGAGCGATTGCGTACCCAAGGACCAGTGCGAATGATTCTCAATCTGCATATTGGCAATTTAACCGTTACTGTAATCATACAGATGGTTATTTTACCTCACCGGATGCACGCCAATAACACAGTAAAAATTTATACAACGGAACCCCTTCCTGCGCAAGATGTGCGGAAGGGGTTCCCGCTATTTGTGCGGCAGCCCCTCCTTTATAAAACCGGACTTTTTCTTTGGAATGTCCGTCATGGAAGCATCCTTTTCGTGAGTATGCGGTAAACGGGGCGCATCAGCCAAGTATGCGGTAAACGGGGCGCATCAGCCAGTTGATCAGATACGAGGTTCCGATGCTCAGCGCAAACATAAACAGAAGAACCAGCACCGGATATTCCGCCTTGTAGACCAAACCTTCAAAGACGTGCAGGTAAAAGGCCATGTGAAAGAGCCATATATTTATAGAGTGCTTGCCCAGAAACAGCAGTATCCGAGATAGGATTTTGTTCTTCTCCATAAGATTAAGAAGTATGAAGAAGAGAGGCGCAGAAAAGTATACCAGGATGGCGTCTTCTTTGACACAGAGAAAAATGCTTAAAAGCAGGAGCAGCACGATCAGGATACTGTTTCGGACAGGGCGGATATTCCATGCGTACCAGCGCTTTCTCAGACGTTCTACGAGACGGAGCTTGGCGAGTCCCATGCCGATTAATATGCAGGAGCCCACAAACCAGAGATCTGTAGATCGGCGCAGGAGAAGCGCTTTCCAGTAACCGGACTCCCAGGGAGCGGGCCGGGAGGTAAGATGCCTTACATCAAAACGAAAATGGCATACATAAAGATAAAGGGCGAACCAGAGGATCCCTGTCCGAAGCGTTTCCAGTCCGCTGTCCTTTTTCAGCAGGAGAAGGAAGAGCGGCGAGATCAGGATAAAAGAGATATAGGTTGCTACATACCACCATGCGCCATTGGCGTAGTTTTCCAGCAGCAGAAAACTTCCGGGGAATCTGGCGGCATACCAGGAAGGGGAAAGGCTGGGGTCAAATAACATGCCCAGCAGAAAATAGAGAATGCATACCACCTGGAAGCGGACAAGAAGGTTCAGTATCTTCCGGAGGCTTTTGCGGTAATAAAGACCCACCTGCATCTTACAACGCGTAAACCGGTAATAAAGGCCATAACCGGACACAAAACAATACAGGGGAACGGTAATATCACAAAGAAAAGCCAGATAAAAAACCAGAGAGCGATCACGGGTGATCCAAATAAGGGGAGTGCCGGGGACGTTTGTCCCCTTGTACCAGTAAAGATGTCCCATGATCATACATACAATAGCAACTCCCTGTGTCATACGGCTATCATCGATGGTGAAATCAGTCTTATTTTTCATATCCAGAATGCTCCTTTGTCTTTCTTGTATAAAGAGATAAAATCAGAAGAATCAAAACGGCACACAGGCTGATGGCAGTTCCTGCGGCTAATCCCGGAACATGGTAGCGCAGGGTGACGGTGTGGGTACCAGCCGGAAGCCGGAAGCCCAGCAGGGCGTCGCACAGAAGAAGAGTTTCCGTTTCTTTTCCGTCTACGCAGACGGACCATCCGCCATCCTGAGAAATCATGGCGCAGACCAGAGTGCCTGTCCCGGAAGACATAATTCCCTCAATTTCCGTATCATCCGCATGGGTGACGTCCAGGGAGGAAAGCCTGGAGTATTCCCGGATAATAGACCAGACCGACTCGTCATAATAGGAAAGCCGGATTCCACAGTGGCTGCGGGTCACTCCTTCACATTGATAAGTGGCTGTGATCTGCGTGCCGACGGGAAGAGAGCCAAGAGAAAGATACGGACATTGCTCAATGGGCACGTCTCTGCTGCCGCCCTCCCAGGTAAGGGTCAGTGTGCCGTATCGGAAGTTATGCTCGATATATAACGGCGCATCCGTGGGAATGATATAGGTGTATTTCATAACTACCGGTTTTGTCGTATCGAGCTGCGAAAAATAGTTTTCTGTCCAGTCATCATTTTCTCCGGTGATGACATTTTCTCCGGTAAAAAAATCCGGTTTGATTTCCTGGTAGACATTCATCGGACTGCCAAAAATCGAGTTGGTAAATTCGTTCTGATGACGCAGAGCGCCGGCTTCCTGCGCAGAGTGCAGATCAGAAAAAGAATCGGAGACGGAAAAAGCTATGGGAAGGACATCTGTGTTTTCCCATACGGTCTTTTCTTCGTCAGAGGAGACGATCGTCAGGCTGGGATCGTTATCCGGCAGTTCATCGCGATAGTCTAATAAATAACGGATTCCAAGCAGATCGGTAAGAACGGGCGCATCGGGTACATAAACAGCGCTGAGGTTCTCTGTATAGTAGTTCAGCCCCAGGTACATCAGAAATTTGTAGGCCGAGTAGGGCATTGTAGAAGAAAAAACCGAGATTCCCTTATCGTTCCCCAACATAGTAGAATCGTGAGTGAAAAAAGTGGGGGTTTCCACCCGGTAAAAAGAGTCTTCTTTACTGCCCCATTCCTGCCCGGCATTGCTAAGGGGACCAAGTACCCGGAAAACGCACTCGGAGCGGGGAAAGAAGTAGACGCTGGTTTTGTTCTGGGCCGCGACATGGACAAAATTGATGCTGCTGTCCGCAATTTGAATGGACGCAAGAAAAAACGGAAGAAAGACAAGCAGCTTTCGGACAATTCCGCTATCCCGGAAAGAGCCGCAGTACGCGGCCTGCAGCAGCGACAAAAGGAGGATTACCGCAGCAGCTGCCGCAAACAATATATAGTGTATGCGGGGAGACGCGTTATCCCCATACAGCTCAAGATATCCGACAAACAATAGAACGCAGCCCAGGGACAGCCCCCGCAGTGTCCTCAGAACCGTCAGTCCCTGATAGTTTACGATTCCCCTGCAGGAAAGTTCCACCAGGAGCAGTGAAAACAGAAACGTCCAGCGTCCCGGAAGGAAATTGGGGAAGTGAAAACCATGCCAGATATAGTCCAGGACGTTCAAATTCATAGACGCGAACAGAAAGCCAACAAAACATCCATTGCAGATCCGCTCTGCCGCGGGAATGTCCCTGTTGCAGAAATACAGAGGAATCAGCAAAAGCATGGTGGTTCCGGTAAATATGTTGACTCCGAAAAATTCCAGTTTATTGGTCTGGTTCGGCATCATCATTTTTAGGTACTCAATAGCAGGATGATACCAGGAGAGACTGACAGGACCACCGCTTGAAGCAGCAGCGGTCTGGTTAAGCGCAAGCCCCACAGGGAGCAGAACAAAAGCGCTCAGTGCCGCGGCAAGAAGAGAGTGGCAGATAAACCGCAGCAGCCGGGATGTGAAGCGCCGAAGCCTGGCTGACCGCTCCTCTTTTGTGAAAAGCAGCGGGATGCTGCCAGACAGAACATAGAAAACGAGAAACAGACAGAGGCTGAACGCAATATAAAAATTGGTAATGATGCAAAGTGAGAGGAGCAGCGTATAAAAAGTTCCTTTCTTTTTTTGTAAGAGCCGCTCCAACCCCAGCAGAACCAGGGGAGTATATAGGAGCAGATCGGTCCACATAATCTGCAGCATATATGCGGTAACGTACCCGCATAAACTGTAGGCAGCAGATCCTCCCAAAAGCAAGGGGGACGGCCGTCCGGTTTTGTACTCCAGATAGATCAGGCAGGTAACCGCGCTCAGCGCAATTTTTGTAATGATCAGCCAGTCGGTCAGATCCACCAGATATTCATTGGGAATCAGCCGGAACAGAGGGAGGAAAATACTGTTGCAATAATACGCGCTCTGCACCCAGTTGTTGTAGCCAAGAGAACCGTTCCAGGAGTGGAACAGGCCGGATATACTGTTCAGGTGGCTCTGCTGGTAGTACATGGGAAAGTACTGGTCATAAAGATCCATGCCCATAAGAGAATTATCGCCGAAGGGATAGACGCCGAATTTATAAAGAAATACCGTGCCTGTCAGGAAAACGATCAGAAAAAGGAACAGGCATCGAAAAAATACTCCGGTAAAGCGGTGATTTCGTATATTTATTTTCATTGGTACAGGTACCTCTCTTCTGTGTCATTTTAAATCGGAAACAACCCTATTTTACCATAGCGGATAAGAAATTGGAATGAAATAAGTAATTGCATAAAGAATGTTTTTTATCCGAAATCTATTGAAATCCGGCGGGCTTTGCCGTATCATGATTATGAGAAAGTGGGTGAGGTATCATTCGAGTATTCTCGACGCACACTTATTAAGCCCGAATGATGATTTTAAGGTGCACTTCAAACAGTTGGCAGATAAGGTCAGATATTTCAAAGAAGATGAGAAAGGAGTGGCGGCTATGTGTAAGGTCATGGAAGATATGAGAGAAGAAACCAAAATTGAGTCAGCAGTAAATCTATTAAAATTGGGAAAGCTCACCATCGAGGAAATTGCTAAAGCTATCGGATTATCTGTTGAAAAGGTAGCTGAACTTGCAAAACCAAAGACTGTGTAAACATTTATAAGGCATATAAGAGGGCATTATCTTATGCGCCTTATCTCCTTTCAATCCATCAATCGGCTCAATCGAGCTAATTTCCCCAAAATTCTTATCCAAAATGATGAATATTCCTAAATCTTCCTGATCGTCAATCATTCTTCGAATGTGTGAGTGATGGAACGATATCCTTTCAATCAGTTTTCATGACTCCCTGCGCCGCCTTACTGCAAACAAGAAATACAGGGCTATCCCCAAAATGGACAGACACAGTCCGACGCGAAGCCCTGGCGTGTGGTAGATAAGGGAGACGGTGTGCGTTCCTTTGGTGAGTTTCACGCCAAGAAGCGCGCCGCTGAGGGCAAAGACATCGGTCTTCTCTCCGTCTACTTTGACCGTCCATCCTGTGGAATAAGGAATGGAAGTGAACAGCACTCCGGAAGAAGCGACGGTTATGGTGCCTGTGATCCGGGTATCGGAGTATTCTGTGATATACAGCGAGGAAGGCTGCAGCAGTTTCATCGCCTTTTGAAACACTTCATCGTGGTAGGCGGCAGCATAGATGCGTATCGTGCCGGAGGGGGAATAGGCGCCTGGTTCAAGGCCTTCCTTTGTCAGATCCAGATGGAGGGTTACTGTCTCTCCTGCGCTGATCAGACCGATCTTTATCATTTCGTTTCCGCCGTCCAGGGCCCGCTCCTGGATCCAGGAGTTTCCTTCGATCATGACCCGCTGGGCATTTTCCGCATCCACATAAAAATAGAGGAATTGGTCTGCCGGAAAGGTGAACGTTGCGGTAATGGACGGAACAAATGCTTTTATATCAGGCTCTCTTGGCGTATAAGAGAAAACAATTCCATTCTCCGCCGTATTAGAGGCTTCCCCCTTCTCTTCAATATCCAGATAAGAAGTTTCCACAGAGGATGCCTGGATCGGAGTAAACATAGGCTCTGTTATCTGGCAGGCAGAAGAGAGAAAATCGTTCTGGACGGTAAATGGGTTCGAATCATCCGTATCCCATTCCTGAATTTTTTCATCCACTGTGAAAGCCAAGGGAAGCACGGAGGTATTCTCATAAATAGAGATGGTTTCGTCAAAGTCCGCCAGCTTAAGCCTTGAGGTTTCCGATAGACGCATATCGCGGTCTGCAATATAACGAATTGCAAAGATCGCGTCGGTCAGGGGAGTAGAATCGTAATAGCGGCAGCTATTGGAGGTGGCGGAAATTCCAATGTTTTTAAAAAAGGCGGGGAGACTTCCGGACATCAGGGAAGAAAAGCCGGTCAGTCCGCTGTAATGATACAGAGAACCATCGTTCAAAGTACGGAAACGGAAGAATTCCGTCCGGTATCCTTCGCTGTTTTCAGCAGAAAGGAGCTGGCGCATATCTCCCATATCAGCCACATACTCTTCCCGGGATGTGGTCTCGTCCAGTCCAATAAACAGAGAGAAAGCGGATTCCGCAGCGCAAAGAAGAAAAAGTATTCCCAGGATGTGTGGACGCAGCGATAATTTGGGCCGCTGAAGGAGCGTGAGGATAGCCAGATAGATCACGATCAGCACTGCGTTTATCAGCAATGCTGAGTTGTCCAGAACCCGGGACGCTCCTTCAATATGCGGGATAATCCAAAATTCAACCGCTGGCAATATCAGCAGATACAGGAAAGCAGCCAGGGTACTCCAGCGCACGGAGCAGTCCCTGATCCGGGAAAATGCCTCATAGGCGGCGGTCAGCAGGAAAAAGCTGTAGATGAATACAAAGCGGTGCGGCACATTGGCCGTGGAATGAAGGCCGTGGGCCAGGTAATCCAGGGGCGCGATGCAGCAGCAGGCCAGGAGGAACAGAAGAAGCACCAGTTTCAGAAGGCGTTCCCTGGGGGGAATGGCCTTGCAGGACAGATACAAAGGAAACAGCAGCATCGCAAGCACGCCGCTGTGAAGATTCGGTATATCATCATTGGGCGCAAGCCCGGGAGTATGTGCACCGGCAAAATGGGCGTTCAATAGCTGAACAATATTGGAATAGGCATAGAGACCCGGTGCGGAGGCTGACTCGCTGACAGCAGTCTCTTTCAGAGCTAAAAATACAGGAAGCAGCACGGCGGAGGCTGACAGGGCGGCCAGCCCGGAAATAAAAACGAATGTTCCGAAACGCTGCAGTGCTCGGTCATTTTTCTCCGACAGTAAAAGGACGACAACATACAGAGCCAGAAAAATGCACACGATAACAGCCAGATAGAAATTTACCAGCATGGTAAGCAAAAGAGATATATAATACAGAGTATGGCGGCCTTGGCGGATCAACCGTTCCAGACCAAGTATGGCAACAGGAAACAGAATGACCGTATCCAGCCACATGATATTCCAGTAATAGAAGGTCAGAAAACCGCAAAAACCATAGAGCGTTCCGAACAGGATGATGTTCATACGCCGCTGGGGCTGTCGGCAGATATCCGGTCTCTTGCTGAGATAGAAACTGAAAGAGGCGCTGCACAGGGCGAGTCTCAGAGCAGTGAGAAAAGAAATACATTCACTCAGGGCGGTCTCCGGAAATAAAAGAGAGAAAAGATTTAACGGGGAGGCAGTGTAATAGGCTGTCTGAACAAAAAAATCTTTGCCAAGAGCTGTTTGCCAGCTGTAAAACAGGCTTTGCCCGTGAAGAATGCGGTTTCGGTATTCCGCCAGAAAAGGAGCGTACTGATGATACAAGTCATTGCGAAGAAGAGATTCCCCGCCAAATGGGGTGATTCCTCTGAGTATATAGACAAACAAAATGATGGTCAATGAAAATAGAAAAGAATAAAACGGCGTATAGGATCCCTGTCTGTGTTTTCTGTCGTATGCATTCATATGACCGCATTCCTCCTTGCAAATCTGTTAGTTTCCTGTGCCGTTTTATTCAGAAACAAGCTCATTTTACCATAGATTAAAGGAAAATGGAATGAAATAAGTAATTGCATAAAGACCGCTTTTCATGTATGATAGAGGTACTAAAAAATGAAGGAGGATTTTTCCGATGAAAAAACTGATTACTGTTTTATTTGCAATGATGCTGATGTTTTCAATGACAGCATTTGCAGAAGAGGCCGATTTGACCGGCGAGTGGTACGGAACCCTGATGGGCATCTCCATTACCATGAATTTCAATGAAGACGGCACCTATGCCATGACGATGGCGATGAGCCCGGATGACGCAAAGGAAGGTACCTGGGAACTGAGAGATGGTGAGGTGGTTGTAGATCCGGGTACTGATACCGAGGGCAGCTTTGCTTTTGACGGAGAGACGCTGACCATGGCGGGCGACGATTACGAGATGGTGCTCACCCGCGAACCGGTGGATGAGTTTGTTCCGGCAGAGCCGGCCAAGGACGCTCAGCTTGAGGACTATGAAGGCGAGTGGGTCAGCGGAATGGTTGAGGCTATGGGCGTAACCGTGGACGGCAAGGCAGCAGGTCTGGAACTCAAAGCCAAAGTAGAAGGAACTACGGTTACTCTGGATTCCGGCACTTTGGGGCACTTCTATTAAGCTTCAGCTTCTGGAAGACGGCACCATGGCAATCTACATGGAGGCTATGGGACAGGACGTTGTATTGTACATGACCCCGGCAGAAGAGACTGAGGTTGAGACTGAAACAGAAACCGAGACCGAAGCGGCATAAAGCAGCTTGTCAGCTGTTCGGCATACAGTATGGAAAATTGAATGAATCTTAGGGGGTTGTCGCACGAAATGCATACTTTGCATTATGCAATAAAATGCTTAATGCGACAGCCCCCTTTTGGTGTAAATGAGGCAAGAGAGGATAACGACTATGAACAAAATTGGTATCATCGGCGCTATGAATGTGGAAGTGGAGAAGCTGAAAAACGATATGAACATCAAGAACATCCGCAAAAAAGCAGGGATGGAGTTTTGCGAAGGAGAATTGAAGGGCAAAGAAGTAGTAGTGGTCCGCAGCGGCGTGGGAAAGGTGAACGCGGCAGTCTGCACTCAGATATTGATTGATCTGTTTGATGTGGATGCGGTCATCAACACAGGGATTGCCGGTTCGTTGAACCCTGCCATTGATATAGGCGATATCGTAATCTCCACCGACGTGCTTCATCATGATATGGACGCAGTGAATTTCGGATACCCTCTGGGGCAGATCCCTCAGATGGACGTGTTCTCTTTTCCGGCGGATGAGACCCTGGCTCAGAAAGCTAAGAATGTATGTGAACAGGTGAATCCGGAGATCAAAGTGTTCCGGGGCAGGGTAGTGAGCGGAGATCAGTTCATTGCAGATAAAGCAGTAAAAGACCGAATTGTTCAGAACTTCCAAGGCTATTGCACGGAGATGGAGGGAGCTGCCATCGCTCAGACTTCCTATTTAAATCAGATTCCGTTTATCATTGTCCGGGCCATCTCAGACAAGGCGGATGACAGCGCCGCTATGGATTATCCCACCTTTGAGAAGAAGGCAGTGGAGCACAGCGTGAATCTGATCGAGGGGCTGATGGAAGCCTTATAACGTCTCTCAGGTACATAAAAACAGATTTTACAGCAGCATATTGGGGAAAAGCAGGGGAGAATCTGTCGAACGATTTTACTTTGCAAACCGAAAAACCGGGGCTATAATGGCGGTACGACTTCGGGAGGACCGCTAAGGCGGCCGCTGCGGACCGACCCAGCCAATAATTTTAAAGGGGGATTCCTAATGCTGCAATTTATCATGGATCAAAATCTGTTGCTCTATCTTTGCGGAGCAGCTTGTACTTTGGGAGTGGTC
>CADCMM010000071.1 GCA_902802515.1 uncultured Lachnospiraceae bacterium | reverse complement strand
AATGCCTGCGGTTTCAAATTCAAACTGAATATAATCGGCTTCGTCGATGGTCACAGTCAGCTTTTCACCGCTGCTGCAAACGTAGAAACCGGACCATCCCTCGTCTTCGTCCATTTCGTCGGTTTCATCCTCGCTTACTGCATCCGGTTCATCGTCCGCATAATTTTCTTCGTTCTGTATTGCCTCAGTAATGCCAACTTCGCCAGCACCGCTTCCGTTTTGAATTTCCGGCTGGACTTCTATCACAGTGGACGTCTGATCGTCTATATCTGATATACCCGTTATAGTGCCGGTTCCGCTGATCATAGCTCCACCTGCCAGATTCTCGGCTGCTACCGAACCGCTCTGTAATGTAGTTGAAGAATTATCTGCAATCCATCTTAGACTTCTGCGTACCATATTCTAACATCATTCCTTATTTTTGTCACAGGTTTAAGAAAAAATTCAGAATAATTTAGGATTTTATCTTCCTGGTCTCTTTTCGTTGAAGCCGGATAAACTGCTGCCTGGCTTTTTGTACATTATCATCCAGATACAGAAGGAGAAACTGCCAGTCCACTCCCTGCCACTCATACACACCCCGATAGCTCTGATAACTGCTCCACCAGTAATTTTTGAGGTCTTTAGCATATTTTTGCGCTGAAGGCAGCGAATGAATCCGCAAACAGACCGTCAGCATCTTCTCCATGTCTTTTACCCCGGAGATACATTTTGTTACACGCCCCCTCCTCTTTTGCTGAAACTGCTGTTCCCGCATATGGTTTGTGTACCAATTTCCCATTTCTCCAAGAATGGCTTCTGTTTTCTCGTTTTCCTCTTCCTGCACCCCCAGCAGGAAATGCGCCTCATTATCCAGTATACAGAATGCGTAAATTTCAAATTTCTGTTCCTGCTGCAGACGAAGGACAAAATCAAGGAATTTTTTCTTGTCTCTCTCATCTGCCAAAACCTTGATGCCGGACTTTAGATATGCATATTGGACGTGCGTATCAACAAATAGATTAATACGTGACATAAGAACCCCCTTATTTAACTCTTTGAACACTCAGAACGGTTTTATTCCTGATGTTGCCCCTCGTTACAGATGCATTTTAACATTATTATAATCATTATTCAACATAATTTTTTATTTTGCGACAATACGTGTCACATTTTATGAGGCATTCCGTGTCGCCGTTCGGCATGCTGAGAATAAGGTAAAAAAGATACGATTTGTTGCTTTTTGCGCATAAAAGGGCCGTTGCAAAATACTGGCAAATGGATACAAAAAACCCTTTACCTGTTTTTTGCAACGGCTCCTTTTATAACCGCGAAATCAATAGATTAAAATGAAGTACCGAACTGCGCGCACAGTTCGTTTATTTTGTTCATGATGCGCTCTGCCTCCTGCCCCTGCGCGGGTGTCGGCTGATAATTATTCCAACCAGGATCCGAAGAAATCGAGCATGGAATTATATTGATCTGGCTGTCCTGCAGCATACCGTTCTTCCCCACAGTAAAAGTCTGCTGGAATATCATGGTATCCATATCGCTGGGAGTCGAATTACCGCCAAAGCAGAAATTGCCCAAACTATAAGCAATGTATTTTCCCCGATACTGTTCGATTCCCTGCAGTACATGGGGATGATGCCCCACCACCAGATCCGCTCCCAGGTCAATGGCAGTGTGGGCCAGGGACTGCTGTGTCTCATCCGGCTGGGTACTCTTCTCCGTGCCCCAGTGAAATGCTGTTACGATAATCTGGGCGCCGGCTTCTTTGACAGCGGTGATCGCCCGTTCCAACTGAGAGGCTTTCTCCATCCCGGTGTCCAGAACATAGATGCCAATCAACCCGACTTTAATGCCATTTACCTCTTTTATGATAATCTCGTCCCCGTCACAATAAGCAATCCCGGCTTCCACCAGGTATTGCTTTGTATCAATCAGACTCTGGGAACCATAGTCACTGCTGTGATTGTTGGCCAGGGTAACTGCTTCCACAGAACCGTCCTGCAAAATTTCCACATAGGAAGGATCTCCCTTAAAAGCGTACTGTTTCTCACTTCTGGTATCCAGAGTAGTGAGGGTTCCCTCAAAATTGGCAAAGGTAATATCGTCCCCCTCCAGTATAGATCTTACATTCTGAAAGAAATAGCTGTTCCCGTACATAGATTGTACCGTATCAAAGCTGTTCATGGTACCAAAGTAAATATCAGTGCCCAGCGTACAGTCGCCCAGCGTGGAAATTGTCACTTCAGCTTCCGATTTCACCTTAATTACGCAGCGCGCGGTGGAAAGCCCGTCCGCTGACACTTCAATGACAGTCTCTCCCACCTGCAGCGCCGTAACGGTTCCGTCCGATGCAAGGCTCACGATAGACGGATCCCGATTTATCATCTGCAGATTATTGCAGTAAGCTCCTGCAGGCTCTGTGGAAACACCAAGGTTAAAGCTGCTGCCCGGAAAAAGCGTGACCTGCGAATCGCTCAGTACCAGATTTTCTGCCGGCTGCATATTAGTCGCAACTGGAATTGTGGCGTTCCCCGCATGATCCTTTGCATAATAATAGTATGTCTTCTCCGGCTCATAGCTAAAGGGACCAGTATACTTCTGATATTGCGGTATGTCAGAGAAACCATCCAACGTTCCATAATAGATACCTTCCAGACCGGATCGGCTATCTACTGCATTTAGTGTTACCTGGCCATTTTCCTGTTTCACACTCACCAGTGGATTCTCAGTATCAATCATAGGGATCTCTACCGCAGCATTCATGACACTCTCCTCAGAGACCACCATGACCTCCAGCGTCTCCTGCGCAGCATCCAGTGACACTCTGGTACGGCTGCCTGCCTCAAATTCACAGACACTTCCGTTCACTGTGACAGACTGGATCGGTTGCGCAGTGCGGATACCCAGGGTAACCGTTCCATGACTGCACCATTCCTGCGGTTCCTGTTCCACCGTAACAATAAGTCCCTCGTCCGCTGTCACATTGACGCTGCTCTCCTCAGTAAATAGTACGCTTAGCAGGGAAATAACAATGAGCACCGTCAGGAGGATACCCGCGCCGATCATCAAAAGTTCCTTCCAGGAGATGCCTTTTGCTTTCAGATCGTCAAACCAGGCGTCAGCCGCCAATTGAAATTTTTTCCGAAAACTGCGGGAACTATGCTTCTTGTTTGTTCTTGTCTGCAGTTTGGCAAAATCTTTTCGCTTCTTAGAACTCTTTCTTTTTTTTGTGCTAGATAATCTGCCTGATTGAGACCCATTGTTCAGATCGATTTTTATCGTTTTACTTTTAACTTCTCCGACCTCCTCCGCGTTATTTTTCAGATCGCGCAGAAGGTTCCTGATTTCATCATTATCCATTTTCAGAACCTATAGAAAATATTTTATTCCGGACTCAAAAATCTTCATATCCTGTTCTCCGTAAATATTGATGGCTACTGCCTGGTCCCGGCGCTCGGAATGGGCCATTTTACCCAACACACGGCCGTCCGGGCTGGTGATGCCCTCAATGCCGCAGTAGGAACCGTTCACATTCCACTCTTCATCCTGACACAGTTCGCCGTCGCAGGTGGCGTACCTGGTAGCTACCTGACCATTTGCCATCAGTTTCGCCAGCCACTCGGGATTTGCAACAAACCGTCCCTCGCCGTGGGAGGCAGGGTTTACATAGACTCCTCCAAGTTTTGCCTGGGCAAGCCACGGCGACTTGTTGGTCATAACCTTTGTATAGACCATCTTGGAAATATGACGTCCAATGGTATTGAAGGTCAATGTCGGTGAATCCTCCTTCTGTCCGACGATCTCCCCGTAAGGTACAAGCCCCAGCTTGATCAGTGCCTGGAACCCATTGCAGATACCCAGGGCCAGACCATCTCTCTCATTCAGCAGCTTCATCACCGCTTCCTTTATCTTTTCATTCTGGAAGGCTGTGGCGAAGAATTTCGCGGAGCCGTCCGGCTCGTCACCGGCAGAAAAACCACCCGGGAACATGATGATCTGGGCCTGCTGAATGGACTTTTCGAAAATTTCTACCGAATCCCGGATATCCTCCGCAGTCAGATTCTTAAATACCTTTACGTCAACCTCCGCGCCCGCGCGCTCAAAGGCTCTCGTACTGTCGTACTCACAGTTCGTTCCGGGGAATACCGGAATAAATACTCTGGGCACTGCCACCTTATGCTTGCAAACGTAAACCTGATCTGCGTGATAGCACCCCTCCTCATCCAGCCTGTTCCCGCTCTTACCTGCAACGAACATAGAAGTCGGTCCGTCCTGCGAGGTAGAACGGGTGCGGAATACCTTCTCCAAAGTTCCTCTCCAGGCTTCCAGCGCTTCCTCCAGCGGAATGGAAACGGAAGCATATTCCAGTGCCTGTTTCTCTGTAACCTCTCCTACAACTGTATAATCAAAGCTCAGCTTATCTGCCTGATCCGCTCCGACCTCAGCAACGATATCACCGAATCCTGCTGCAAACAGATCCTCAGGAGCTTTGGTTTCTTCCAGCTTCACACCCATTCCATTACCGAAGGCCATCTTGCTGACCGCAGCGGCCAGACCCTTTCCATCCAGCGCATAGGCCGAAGTGATCCGTCCGGCTTTCACATCCTCAAAAAACTTGCCATACTGCTCCATTACCTGAGCATATTTGGGAAGATCGTACTCATCTTTTTCAATTTTCAGCAATACCAGTTTATTTCCGGCCTTTTTCAGTTCCGGAGAAACGATATTCTGATAAGTATTGACATCCACCGCAAAGGAAACCAATGTAGGAGGCACGTCGATCTCATTAAACGTACCGGACATACTGTCCTTTCCGCCGATGGAGGGAAGGCCGAAAGCCATCTGGGCCGCATATGCGCCCAGCAGTGCCGCGAAGGGCTGGCTCCATCTGGAGGGATCTTCTGTCATTCTGCGGAAGTACTCCTGGAAGGTAAAGCGGATTTTTCGGTAATCCCCGCCGCTTGCCACGATGCGGGCAATGGATTCTACCACTGCGTAAACGGCGCCATGGTAGGGGCTCCAGCTGGATAAATAGGGATCGAAACCGTAACTCATCATGGTAACCGTATCCGTGTGTCCCTTTAATACCGGCAGTTTTGCCACCATAGCCTGGGTTTCCGTAAGCTGGTATTTCCCGCCGTAGGGCATCAGGACAGAGCCTGCGCCGATGGAACTGTCAAACATTTCCACCAAACCCTTCTGGGAACAGCAATTCAGATCTGCCAGGGTATCCAGCCATTTCGCTCTTACATCACTCACCGTTTCTTTTGTAAAGTACTTATCCTCTTCCTGCGGGATATCCACTGCAACGCTGGTCTCCTGATGCGCGCCGTTGGTATCCAGGAAGGCTCTGGAAATATTTACGATCTCTTTGTCTCTCCAGATCAGCACCAGCCTGGGCTCGGCGGTCACTACCGCTACTTCCACCGCCTCCAGGTTTTCCTCGTTGGCATATTTCAGGAACTGATCCACGTCTTTCGGATCCACCACCACTGCCATGCGCTCCTGGGATTCGGAGATGGCGATCTCTGTTCCGTCCAAACCGGCGTACTTCTTCGGAACCTTGTCCAGATAAACATGCAGACCGTCCGCCAGCTCACCGATGGCTACAGAAACGCCGCCCGCGCCGAAATCATTACATTTCTTGATCAGTTTGCTTACCTCCGGACGGCGGAACATTCTCTGGATCTTTCGCTCGGTAGGCGCATTTCCTTTCTGAACCTCCGCGCCGCAAACCTCAATGGATGCCTCTGTGTGTACCTTGGAGGAACCGGTGGCGCCCCCGATGCCATCCCGGCCGGTTCTGCCCCCCAGCAAGATGATGATATCTCCCGGGTCTGAAGTCTCACGGATGACAGCCCGTCTGGGAGCCGCGCCCATCACAGCGCCGATCTCCATACGCTTTGCCACATAATCAGGATGATAAATTTCTTTTACATAACCGGTAGCCAGCCCAATCTGGTTTCCGTAGGAACTGTAGCCGTGAGCTGCCTCCCTCACCAGTTTCTTCTGCGGCAGTTTGCCCTTTAACGTATCCTTCACGGAAACTGTGGGATCTGCCGCCCCGGTCACGCGCATGGCCTGATAGACATAGGTACGTCCCGAAAGCGGATCGCGGATCGCGCCGCCAAGACAGGTGGCCGCGCCTCCGAAAGGTTCGATCTCGGTGGGATGATTGTGGGTCTCGTTCTTAAAATTCACCAGCCACTCTTCGGTCTCCCCATCTATCTCCACAGGCACAACGATGCTGCAGGCATTGATCTCATCCGACTCCTCCTGATCCTGCAGTTTCCCTTCTTTTTTCAATTTTTTCATGGCCATCAGCGCCAGATCCATCAGGCATACAAACTTGTCAGATCTGCCCTGGTACACATCCTGACGGTCCGCCAGATACTGCCGGTAAGTGTCTTCCAGGGGCTTCTTATAATACCCTTCCCCAAAGCTGACTTCCTTCAGTTCCGTAGAGAAGGTGGTATGACGGCAGTGGTCGGACCAGTAAGTATCCAGAACCCGGATCTCCGTCATAGTAGGATCTCTCTTTTCCTCCCTGGCAAAATAATTCTGAATGTGAAGAAAGTCTTTAAAAGTCATAGCCAGACTCAGAGAGTCATACAGACCTTTCAGTTCCGCCTCCGGCATGGCAATAAAACCTGCAAATACCTTTACATCCTCCGGCTCTTCGAACTTTGTCACCAATGTTTCCGGTTTTTCCAGTCCCGTTTCTCTGGAATCTACCGGGTTAATGCAATAGTTTTTGATCGCGTCAAACTCTTCCTGGCTGATGCTTCCCTCAACGACATAAGTGGTGGCAGAGCGTATGATCGGCTCCTCATCTTCTTTCAAAAATTTCACACATTGAACAGCGGAATCCGCTCTCTGGTCAAACTGACCCGGAAGATACTCCACCGAAAAAGTTCTGCTGCCCTCTTCTATGGAAAAACTCTCCTGATACAACGTGTCCACAGGCGGCTCGGAAAACACGGTCCGGCAGGCGGCCTCGAATACTTTCTCGGAAATATTCTCCACATCATAGCGGATCAAAATGCGGATCTTCTTCAGGCTCCGGATCCCCAGATAGCTGCGTACCTCATGGGTCAGATCCTTGGCCGCCCCTGCAAAGGCATCTTTCTTTTCCACATACACTCGCCTAACATTACTCATTGGTTTTTCCTCCTCTTTTTTCGTTATTCTATTGAACGGTAAGCTTGTCATATATATATGCTGATATGTCTTCAATGGCTGTCTCATAGGAAAAGCCATAGTCTCCGTTGCACATCACGCTGATGATATACTGGTGTGTATCATCCGCAATGACCGCCGCTTCATTATAGCGGGTATCTCCCTTGCCATTATGATTTAGAAAGGTGATTCCGGAAGGAAGATTGTCTGCCAATCCAATGACGGTGCGGTATCCATCACCGGAATCAATCTTAAAATACTTCACTATGAATTCTCTTCCCAGAGTCTGGAACTTACCCTGGTAGAGCTGGCGGATCATTCCGGCCATATCTTTTGCGCTGACGTAATTGTCCTTGCCGTCCGTGACTTCAGCCACGATCTTTCTCTGGATATCCACACTGCCAAATCCCGCCGAAGTGCAGGCCGCATTGATATTGTCCAGTCCCAGATAATCAATGAGGCAGTTCATACAGTTGTTATCACTGTAACTCATCATGGTGGTCAGATAGTAGGAAAGCGGGAAACTCTGCCCCTCTTTTTCTTCCGGATACGCCTCGCCCCGGCCGCCGATGCTGTTCACATATGGAATGGCGTCATTCAGTGTAATGGCACCCTGATCCAGCTTTACGGCCGCCGTATACAAAATCGGAACACAGATCATGGCTGAAGCGTACATCGGTTCGTCACAGCCCTCCGTAGCATACTCCTGATCCCGCTTCAGGTCGTAGACGTAAACCTCCGCCTTTGTGACGCTGGACTCATCACGCAGGATCTGCTCTATGTATCCGGCGTCAATAACATTTCCGGCATTATCCGGTCTTTCCTGCGAGGCATTGTCCGACTGTGTTTCCACTTCCGATGTATCATCTGCTGTCATAATATCTGAGTCCGAAGCATTCTTCTGGCCATCTATTCCGGAAGCATCCTCAACGGCAGCCGATGCGTCGGCATCTCCGCCAGCGGCATCACTCCCGGTCTGGCTGCCTTCTCCCTGTGCTTCCGTTAGAAATATAATAGCATTATCGCCGTCATCTGCTTCCTGCCCCTGGCCGGCATCCGATAGAATCTCAATCACATTTCCATCGGTATTGTTCCCCTTTTTCATGAAGAAAAACAGCACCACCACGGCTGCCGCCACCACC
>CADCMM010000070.1 GCA_902802515.1 uncultured Lachnospiraceae bacterium | reverse complement strand
GGTAGTGACCGGCCTTGGTTTCATCGGTGCCGGAACCATTATTGTGACAAAGAAACAGACCGTTAAGGGACTTACCACCGCCGCCGGGCTTTGGGCGGCCGGTATTGCCGGACTCGCCATAGGAGCAGGTTTCTACGAAGGAGGCATTCTTGCCTCCGGCCTGATCCTTCTGGTTGAAGTGTGCTTTGCCAATACAGGCAGCCGCATCCGCCGGGAGCCTTCCATCCAGATCCTGCTCACCTACGATCACACGGTAGCCCTGGACAAGGTATTACGGTATTGTAAAGATCTTCGGATGACCATCACAAACCTGAGGTAACCAGCATTAACGGTTCGGAGGAGGTTTCCTACTCAGCGCAGCTGACCCTCCGTCCAAACAAAAATGTAAATCACGATATGCTGCTGACGCGCATCCATTCCATCACCGGCATCGTGTCAGCGGAGATTCTGTAAAGGCAGTTTCACTATATTGACTTAGCTTCCATATATCCTGTGTTCGGACGATGCACTGGACATCTATCCGTCTGAGTCGGACTTTGTCCGCCCCTGGCCGGACAGGTGTCCATGCATAGCCGTACACATAGATATAATGGAAGCCATTGTCAATATTTAGTGGAACTGCCTTAAGTCTACTCTTTCACCGCCCCCTCCGAGACTCCTGTGATCAGAAATCTTGACAGTGAGAAGTACAGGATGACGATCGGAACGGCGATGAAGATCGCACCTGCGGCAAATCTTGAAAATTCTGTTTCTCCCAGGTGGGTAAGTCCCACCGCCACCGTCCACAGATCCCTGTTTTTCAGAAGCATATTCGGGAGGATGAAATCACTCCAGGGCCACGCAAACGAGGTCAGCGCCGTATAGACCAGAATGGGCTTGGATATGGGCAGCGTGATCCTGGTAAACACCTGAGGATTGCTGGCTCCATCGATTCTCGCCGCCTCATAGATCGTATTGCTGATGGTATCGAAGTATCCTTTCTGCACCAGATACCCCATGGGGGCTCCCGCAGAATATACAAGGATCAGACTCCACAGATTATTAATCAGGTTAAAATTGATCATGATCAGATACACCGCCGTCATCCCCATGAAGCTGGGAAACATGCTTAAGATCAGCGTTGTTTTCATCAGAGGCTTGCGCATACGGAAGCGGAATCTGCTCATGGTATAAGCCGTCAAAATCACCAGAAGCGTGGACAGCGCACAGGAGAACACAGATACAAACAGCGTATTGCGCAGCCAGCTGGGGTAATCGTACATCTGTGTGTCTGTAAACAATTTCTGATAGGTCAGCAGGCTGTAGCCCGCCGGGAAAAATCCGTCAAAATCATAGATAGATCCCGAGGAGGAAAAGGAAGCCAGTACCAGCCAGAGTACAGGGAAAAAGAAAATAAAACACACTGCGATCAAAATAACATAGGTTCCGGCAACTTCCGGAACGTTTTTCCATCTTGGCGTCCATCTGCGTTTTTTCGTTTTCATCGATAGGTATCCTCCTTCTTAAATGCTGAGGAGTTCACATAAGCGTACAGCGAGAAAATGGAAGTGATCACAAAAATAATCAGGCTGACCGCTGCTCCTATTCCGTAGTAATTATTGTCGATGGACAGATTGTACAGCCAGTTGATCAGAAGATCCGTGTCGCTGGCCAGGAAATATCCATCCAGATACAGGCCGCCTCTCAGGAAATAGAACACACCAAAATTGTTGAAATTTCCCACGAAGCTGGTGATCAGTGTCGGGGTGGTGGAGAAAATCACAAACGGCAGGGTCAGTTTGGTAAACTGTTTCCATCGGCCCGCCCCGTCCAGGCTGGCCGCCTCGTACAGATCCGCCCTCATATTAGACAGCATCCCGGTAGCCAGGAGCATAGAGGTAGGAACAGAGATCCAGGTGTTTACCAGAAGTCCGATCAATCGTGCCTTCCATCCCGCGTCAATATCCAAAAATCCTATGGCGTTCCCCCCTGCGGCAGTGATGTAGTGGTTAATAGGACCGCCGTAGGAGAACATGAACTTAAAGCCCAGCAGTGTGATAAATCCGGGTACGGCATAAGCAATGATCGGAAAGGCGCGCCAGAATGCTTTCCCTCTGACACATTTTTTGTTCAGAAGCAGCGCCAGAAGCAGCCCGCCAAAATAGCTGAGAAATGTGGCTGTAAAAGCCCACAACAAGTTCCAGCCCAATATCCGCAGGAAAGTACTCTTTACTTCTGAGAGCTGAAAGATTCTCCGGAAATTATCAAATCCGATCCAGTCCACCAGCTTGGGCGGCACAATATCTCCGCCGTAGTTGGTGAAAGCGATCAGTGTCATAAACAGAATGGGCAGCACGTTAAATATCAGCACTCCCACGATGGGAAGAAATAATGCCACCACATAGAATTTTCTATCCACAAAGTGGCGCATGATCTCCCTGAAACCAGGAAGTGTTTTTTCCCTGGCCAGCGCATCTTCCATGGCTGCCACGTCCCGGATATTCAGGATGTGCAGCCCCACAGCCCCTGCGGTAACCAGAAGAGCCATGATCCCCCTCAGCAGCATCAGAATAGAATCATCTCCCTGAATTCCAAGCCATGGATCTCCTTCCACGGTTCCCAGAGTAAAAAAGCCAATGATATCCGTGATACCGGAGGTGAACAGATAGTACAGGTATAACGCCAGACATCCGAGATACAGCAATCCCTTGATCCATTGCCGGTACATCAGCTGTCCGGATCCCATCACAACACAGGAACACCAGAATGGTAGTTTTCTCTTCTTCATAGCGTATCTCCTCACTGTGCCAAAGTGTAAATCGCGTCATAAATATTCTTGGAAACTTTTTCCAGAGCCGCCTGCATTGCATCCTGATCCGGGTACTTCACCGTCTCCCCGTTTCGTTCCCGGAAAGCGTCTTTCGCCACATCACTCAGCAGCGTCTGCATCGGATCCCAGATCTGGTCTACCGCTTTCACAGAAGGCATCAGGTAGATATGGCCCTCATTCAGGCTTTCAAAGATCATGCCGGATACGCCGCCGATGTCTGAGGCCACATCGGACCTGGTGGGGGCGATTCCCAATATTTCGGCTCTTTTCTTTACAAGATCATAGCCGGTGGCAAAATTTACAAAGGTTACGCACGCCTCCCGATGCTTCGTGTAGGCGCTGATCCCGTATCCGTTCACCCCGCCCATCACAACATTGGAAACCCAGTCCTTCTCTTCCATGTCCGCACTGGGAACGGACAGATCTCCCTTTGCAGGCAACAGCCTTGGCAGCTCCACCATTCCAATATTTTCCGAGGCTTTCTGATCCGCCTCCGCCTGGCTTATCCCTTCCTCTTCATAGATTTTTGCCAGCCGGTCATGGAACAGAACGTAGGTATCCGGCGTGGAAATAGAGCAAAAATATGTACCGTCCGCCACCTTGGAATAACGGCTCTGCTTGATGGAATCATCGATACACTCCTCATTCATAATGCCGGCAAACTGCCGCAGCGCCATCATGCCCGTTGCCGCGTCTCCCGCTGCAAACCCTATATCCTTCGTATCTTCCCCAAAGACATAAGCTCCATAGGAGAACAGAAAGCCTGCTGACATGTACAGATCATTGCAGGGAGCCACCAAGCCCCATTTGGAATTTCCGCTCTCCTCTACAATGGATTTTGAGTAGGCATACAGGTCATTCCAGTTTTCCAGAAAATCCGGAACCTGATTGCCGTCCTGATCCCATTCCTGTTCCCAATTTTCCGGAAGAAGATCCTTGCGGTAATACAGCATCGGTTCCTGTACATTAACAGGGATACCGCAAAGATATTGCGTTCCGTCAATGGTCATGGTAAAGGCGTCCCATGCTTCCTGGGGAATATATTCCCGGCAGTCATAGTCCTCTTTGTTCAGCGCCAGAATATGCTTATCCTCCGCGTAAGTCATCAGTTTATCGTTTGCCTGATAGATTACGTCCGGTCCATACCCATAGGGGCCGTTTTCCGCCAGATTGCTGTACTCCTCCATATTTGCGTCCACCGCCTGGATCTGGCCCTCATACTCTTTATTGAACGCCTCCAGCAGTTCATCCAGATACCCTTCTGACTTTGCGGTGTCATTCTCCAGGATACGAAGGACGATCGTCTCCTCCTCGCCGGAAGCTTTCACCTCATCCGCTTTCTTTTCTGTCTCTGACTTCTCACTGGAACTTCCGCAGCCTGTCATGGAAACTCCCATGATAACCGCTAATATCCCGCACATAATCTGTTTTTTCCTCAACATAAAATTTCACCTCCGTTTAGAAATAGCCGGAATGTTCCCGGAGCAACCGATACCGTTCCTGATACTCCCTCCAGACCGCTCTGGTTTATGTACAAGCAGATCTCATATCCTTCTCCCCTGCGGGACAGCTCCAAAATCTTTCCGTCCGCGGAAGAAGTAATACGGGTTCCTTCAAAGGTCAGGGCATACCTGCTTCGCAGCTGTGACAGCCCTCGCAGCAGGCGGAACAGTTTCGAGTCTTTCCCCCGATCCGCCTTCTCCCAGTCCATACAGCGTCTGCAGTCCGGATCATAGCCCCCCGGCGTCAAAATTTCCGTTCCATAGAAAATACAAGGTTCTCCGGGGAACAGATACAGCAGGCACAGGGCCGCCTTCAGTTTTTCTTCGTTTCCTTTGACTTCGCTCAGGAAACGATCCGTATCGTGGCTGTCCAGCAGGTTCAGCATCATATCGTTTACCGTGTCGGTGTTTCGCGCCAGCAATTCATTCAGGCGGTTGGCCGCCTGCTCGGCGCTCAGTTTATCATAAGCAAAATAATCCAGGCAGCATTTGGTGAACGCATAGTTCATAATGCTGTCATACTGGTCTCCCCGCAGATAATTGGACGCGTCATGCCAGTTTTCCCCGATGATCACCGCATCGGATTTCGCCCTCTTTACTTCCTTTCGGAAGCGCCTCCAGAAATCGTGACTGACTTCATCCGAAACATCCAGTCTCCATCCATCTATATCATATTCCTGTATGTAATGGACCGCAACGGATATCAGATAATCCTGTACCTGGGAATCAGAGGTATCCAGCTTTGGCATATAATCGCAGTCCGCAAACACTTCATAATTGCGCGGCTCTTTCACCGGATACTCCCCGTCGATCACGAACCAGTTATAATAGGGAGATGCCTTTCCTTTCTCTTTCACATCCTGGAAAAAGGAGATATCCTCGCTGCAATGATTAAATACTGCATCCAGTACCACCCGCATTCCTCTGCGGTGAGCCTGATCCACCAGGTCTTTTAGATCTTCCTCGGTTCCAAATTGAGGATCAATACGGAAGTAGTCGCTGATATCATACTTGTGGTTTGAAACTGACTGGAAGATCGGGGTCAGGTAAAGGGCGCTGCAGCCCAGATCCTTAATATAATCCAGTTTCTGGATGATCCCTCGCAGATCCCCTCCGGCAAAGCTCTTTGGATCAGGTATCTCACCCCACGCAAGGTTGACGTAGGAGGTGTCCTTGCGTTGATCGCCGATGCAGAACCGGTCCACAAAAATCTGATAGAAAGCTGCCTTCTCCAACCATTCTACTTTTTTCGACAGATCTGCGCGGTTGATGTAGGGGTACTGGAAAAAATTGTAATACCCGTGGGTAAAGTCGTAGGACTCTGTCACTCCGTCCTCTGAAAAATAATAATAATTTTCTCCGTCGAACAGATAAAAAATATAAGATAGTCTGGTATCCTGCAGGTTAAGCCGCAGCGTATAATAGTCGAACAGTTCTCCCGACAGTGTTTTTTGCATTGCTTCCTTCTTCTGTACCTGCCCGAAGCGATATTTGCTCTCGTAGATCACCCACACCTGAGTCAAGTCGTTCTTTGCGGTGCGCAGCCGAAGCCCCATCTCATGTTCCGAGACAGGAAAGCAGTAAGCAGAATCAGGGATATGCTGCAGTGCGTATCGATTCATACTGTTTCTCCTATCTTCTTTTATTTTTTCAGAATGGATACACTCATGGCATCCAGATCTACCGTAAATGTGTAGCTGCCGTCCTCTCGCACCTGAATGTTGCTTCCATTCTCGGCAAGCAGCGCATTTGAATCATCGTCAGCCACATTCTCTTCTTTCAACACGATGCCGGTATCCTCCCCTGCTTCAAATACGGAAAAGCAAAGCTCTGTGTCTGCCGCCAGTTCTATTTCAATTTCATAAACATTGCTATCGCCTTCTCTGGTCAGTTCCTTAAGATCAGACCAGTCTTCCACCCAGCTTCCCTTGACACTGACTGTGGTATCTTCTGAGGGAACAAAGGCATCTGCCTCTTCCTGCTGCGCTGCGGCAAGGGGATCAGAGTTACGCACAATGATCAGCGTATCCTGAGCTTTGTTCTCCGGATTTGTGGTGAGAGTGATGGTATAATTTCCGTCTTCCAACACCTCCACGTTGGAGGTATCTGCGCTGCCGCCCAGTCCGCCGGCATTTTTCATCTGTGTCTCATCAATTTCCGTGAAAGTGCCATACCCCTTCTGGTCGGTCCAGGACCAGTCCGGAATGATCTGGAACTGATCTCCCTGGTAAAGATCGATGGTGAGAGCAAATTCGTTCAGCGCCTCACCGGTGGGTTTCAGTTCAAAAGTCTCCTTGGCTGCGTCATCCAATGCGGATGCCCAGTTATTTTCTTTCAAGCTGCCCTTTCCGGTTCCTGCAATATACCATTTTCTGGTATCCTCCGCCACGTTGTCACTCCGGAAATCGCCGTACAAAACCGTGTCCTCTGTAAAGGTATCTTTCGTCAGATCCTTCTTGCTGGGCGCAAGGAAAGAGGGCGTCTCGTACCATCCTTCAAAGCTGGCACCTTCCATCTGCTCAAATTCCTGATAAGAGGCTTCCTCCAGCACTTCCCCCGCTGCCGCCTGGGCGCTGCCAAGTTCCTCCTCCTGATACATGAAGGTAATCTTGATGGTATCTGCGGCCTGTCCCTGTGTCGCTTCCTCTGTCTGCTGCTGTGTCCCGGCCTGGGCCGGTGCCTCTGTCTCTTTGGCTTTGTCCGATCCACACCCTGCCAGCGCGCCTGCTGCCAACGCCGCTCCAACAATGAATCCCAACACTCTGTTTCTCTTCATTTCCTTTTCCTCCTTTAATAATTTTCTCTTTCGGTTGCTTAACATGTTAAGTTAACTTGTTAACTGAACATAACATAAAATCTTATTTTTGTCAATAGAAACCTGTATTTTCCTTTATTGGGAACCCGGATCTTCCTCCATTTGACATTTTCGTAAACTGCGTGTATGATTAACTTAAATTGTTAACTTGCTCAGGAGAAAAAATATGGCTAAAAAAGTAACGGTTCGGGATGTGGCAGCAGCAGCAGGCGTTTCTGTCGCCACCGTCTCTTATGTTTTAAATGAAAAAAAAGACGCGAAGATCAGCGAGACAACCAGAAAAAAGGTGCTGCAGGTAGCCAATCTGCTGAATTATATGCCCCACCAGGAAACTCTTGGACTGCCTGCAGGCGGCACGCATACTATTGGGATTACCTATCGACTGTGTCAGGATACGCCCTCCCGCAACATAGAGATCATGCAGCTTCTGAATCTGCTGGTGGAACGCTTTGGGCGCCTGAATTATAATTGTCTCATTTTATCCTCTGATCCGGATGCTGCCAAACAGCCTCCCATCCGGGGACTTGACGGTATTATCGCCATTGATCTGGAAGAAAAAGAATTTAAAGATATGGCAGGGGACTACTATATTCCCATTCTCTGTCTGGATATGCTGATCAATGATTTTCTGTTCTATCAGATTTATACGGATATGGATACCCTCACACTGCGGGCCAGGGAGCAGCTGGGAGATGATTTTTATCTGGTCATGGACCGCCCCTGCAACCGCCGCTATCAGAATTATATTTCCGGTCTGCTTCCGGACGGTCATCTTCTTCTATTCTCCGAATGCAAAGAAGAGGACTTCCTCGCCTTAAAGAAGCAAAAAATTCTGGTTATG
>CADCMM010000069.1 GCA_902802515.1 uncultured Lachnospiraceae bacterium | reverse complement strand
GCGAGAACGTGCGGTATCAAACAGCACATACAGAGAGACAGTATGTAGTAAATGGCGAATTAAATCTGCGGTAAAGGTGCCGTAGGTGGGAACTATAATGTGACGCCTGACAGTATGATATAGAAGGAATTTTAGGATTCTTGAGGCTGGGTAAAAATACAAAAGTATCAGGAAAGAACGGATACGATAAGCTCCAGCGTTTGTACAAGCAAGCCAATAAAGTTTATTACAAAGGAATACAGAGCAATGGTATGATAGAACGCTTGAATATTGAAAAAATTGCAAATGCAGTGAAAGAACAGCTGAATCCATTATATAAGGCTCTTGGAGTAGAAAAAATTAAATAATAGCTAAAACTTCCCACACCGTAAAGGTGTGTTGAAGCTTGAAAACTCAATAACTTTCTTTTTATCCCTATTGACATATTTCTGAAAAGACATCACAATAAAAATATAGATCATCGATTTGACGTGCGGTCGATAGGTTACTTAGACGCATTGACACCCTGGAGAAGAAATAGTGGAAATGGCAGGTGATACATTATGAAAAAGGCAGGCAGAAAGCTGGCATTTAGTGCCGCTGTTGTAACTGCGGCACTGAATCTGACGGCATGTAATAACAGAAATGCAGCGGTCTATGGTCCGCCGGAGAGTGGAAAACCGGAGACGGATCTGAGTACGGAAACCGAAGCAGCCATTACGGAGTTTGATCCGGATGATAATCTGAACAATGAGGTCTATGGACCGCCCGAGGATTTTGAGGTGGAGAACAACCTGATTCCGGCAGTCTATGGACCGCCCGAGGATATGCAATGAGAAAAGAGAGCATCGAGGATGGCATCAGACAATTAAAAGCACAGCATATGGATCAGCTGAATGCGTATCGGGAGCAGCTTTTTCATGCGCCGCAGCTGAGGCAGTTGTTTTTTGAGTTAACTTTGCGGTGCAATGAGCAGTGTTTCCACTGCGGGAGCCGTTGCAGCGGCCGTGAGATAGATGGCCTTCCAGTGGAAAAATATCAGGAGATTCTGGATGAGGTAAAGGAGAACTTTGATATTTCCAGGATGCAGCTTTGTGTCACCGGAGGGGAACCGCTTTTATATGGGGATTTTTTTGCCTTAATGAATTATGCTCACAAACTGGGGTATCGTTGGGGAATGACCTCCAACGGAACGCTGATTACCCGGGAGGTGGCTCATCATCTCCGGGAGGCCGGGATGGGGACGATCTCTATCAGCATTGATGGCCTGGAGGAGACCCATGATCGTTTCCGTAACCGGAAAGGCGCATGGCGAAAAGCGATGGAAGGGATACAGAACCTGATTGATGAGGGAGGATTTCATGCCATCCAGGTTACATCGGTGATGAACCATGAGAATATATACGAACTGGAAGAGATGTATGAGGTGTTTCTGGATATGGATATTGATTCCTGGCGGGTCATTGGCTTGGAACCCATCGGACGCGCGCTGGAATACCCGGAGCGTATGCTGACAAAAGAGGATCAGTTGCGCCTGTTTTCTTTTATTAAGGAAAAAAGGGAGGACGAGATGCCGGTCACTTACGGCTGCAGCCATTATCTGGGGCTGGACTGGGAGAGAGAAGTACGGGACTGGTATTTCCTCTGTAATGCGGGTATCTATGTGGCCAGCGTTATGTCCAACGGCGATGTGGGAGCCTGCCTGGATATTGAGCGCAGAGCAGAGACGATCCAGGGCAATATATATGAAGATCGTTTTACAGACATCTGGAATGATCGGTTTCAGATATTCCGCAGCAGGCTGTCGCGGCGAAATGCGTCCTGCAAAATGTGTCCTGCAGAAAAGTGGTGCAGCGGCGGCGCATTCCACAGCTGGGATTATGATAAAAATGAGCAAATGATATGTATGAAAGATATTTTATTTTCCGAAGTTTAGAGGAGGAAAAGCGGCCGCAGATTTCCGCCTTAGCCTCTTGACAACCCCATTTTCTTTCGCTAGAATAGAGAACATCGGAAAAGGTGATGAGAAAGAGGAGTACGTATTGCGCGTCAAAAGAGAGAACTGCTCACCGGCTGAAAGGCAGTTTGGAAAGGCGGATGCGGAAGGTAGCTTTTGAACCGGGAAACTGAACAGGTTCCTAACGGAGTGAAGATTAAATCAGCGCTTCCATAAGGGGGACAGTAGGTTTTCACGCCTGCCCGGCGTTACAGGGAAAGAGGTATGTGCGTTCCAGCGTGCAGGAGCATACATACGAACGAAGGTGGTACCGCGATAATTCGCCCTTTGCATTTTTGCAAAGGGCGTTTTTTTCGCGAACAGTGAGCATGGCTCAGAATGGAGGATCGCATCTATCAGAAATGGCTGGAGAAGAAGTATTTCCACGCTAAAGTCAATCCGGACAAGAAACCGTTTACCATTGTGATGCCGCCGCCCAATGTAACCGGACAGCTTCACATGGGACACGCGCTGGACAATACCATGCAGGATATCCTGATCCGTTATAAGCGCATGCAGGGCTATGAGGCGCTGTGGCAGCCTGGAACCGACCACGCGGCTATTGCGACGGAGGTCAAGGTGACTAATATGCTGAAAGAGCAGGGAATCGATAAGCATGAGATCGGTCGGGAAGAGTTCCTGAAGTATGCCTGGAAATGGAAAGAGGAGTACGGCAGCCGCATCATCAATCAGCTGTACAAGCTGGGAGCTTCCGCGGATTGGGACAGAGAGCGGTTTACCATGGACGAGGGCTGTTCCGAAGCCGTGGAAGAAGTGTTTGTGCGCCTGTACGAAAAAGGATGGATCTATAAGGGCAGCCGTATCATCAACTGGTGTCCGGTATGCCAGACCTCTCTGTCTGACGCAGAGGTTGAGCATGAGGATCAGGATGGCTTTTTCTGGCATATCAATTACCCCATTGTGGGGGAAGAGGGACGCTATGTGGAGATCGCCACTACCCGCCCGGAGACTTTGCTGGGGGATACCGCCGTGGCCGTGAATCCTTCCGATGAGCGCTACCAGGATATCATTGGAAAAATGCTGAAACTTCCGTTGACGGACCGTGAGATTCCGGTGGTGGCGGACGAATATGTAGATAAAGAGTTCGGTACAGGCTGTGTGAAGATTACTCCGGCCCACGACCCGAACGACTTTGAGGTAGGAAGACGTCATAATCTGGAAGAGATCAATATCCTGAATGACGACGCCACCATGAATGAGCTGTGCGGCAAGTATGCCGGTATGGACCGCTATGCGGCAAGAAAAGCCATGGTGGAAGATTTGAAGGAGCAGGGACTTCTGGTAAAGGTAGTTCCGCATACTCATGCGGTAGGCACCCATGACCGCTGCCACACTACGGTGGAACCCATGGTGAAGCCGCAGTGGTTTGTGCGCATGAAAGAGATGGCGGACGCTGCTCTGGAGGTGGTAAAAACCGATGAACTGAACTTTGTGCCGGAGCGTTTTGACAAGATCTATACCCATTGGCTGGAAAATATCAAGGATTGGTGTATCTCCAGACAGCTCTGGTGGGGGCACCGCATCCCGGCATATTACTGTCAGGAGTGCGGAGAGATGATCGTCCAAAAGGGCGGAGCGCCGGAAAAATGCCCGAAGTGCGGTTGTACGCACTTTACTCAGGATGAGGATTCTTTGGATACCTGGTTTTCCTCTGCCCTGTGGCCGTTCTCTACGCTGGGCTGGCCGAAACAGACCCCGGAGATGGATTATTTCTTCCCGACGGATGTGCTGGTCACAGGATATGACATTATTTTCTTCTGGGTGATCCGTATGGTATTCTCTTCCCTGGAGCAGACCGGAAAATCGCCCTTCCACCATGTGCTGATCCATGGACTGGTAAGAGATTCTCAGGGAAGGAAGATGAGCAAATCCCTGGGCAACGGCATTGACCCGCTGGAGATCATTGACCAGTACGGAGCGGACGCGCTGAGACTTACGCTGATGACCGGCAATGCGCCGGGAAACGACATGCGGTTCTATTATGAGCGCGTGGAAGCGTCCAGAAACTTTGCGAACAAGGTCTGGAACGCGTCTCGGTTTATTATGATGAATCTGGAAAAAGCGGAGGTTCCCGGACAGATCGATGCGCAGCTGCTGACGGGCGCGGACAAGTGGATCTTATCAAAGGTAAACCGTCTGGCCAAAGAAGTGACTGAAAACATGGATAAATACGAACTGGGCATTGCGGTTCAGAAGGTTTATGATTTTATCTGGGAGGAGTTCTGCGATTGGTACATTGAGATGGTAAAACCGCGCCTTTACAGTGAGACGGACGCCACTAAGGCAGCGGCTCTCCAGGCGCTGAAGACGGTTCTGATCCAGGCACTGAAACTGCTGCATCCGTTTATGCCGTTTATCACGGAAGAAATTTTCTGCACACTGCAGTCCCAGGAGGAATCTATTATGATCTCGTCCTGGCCGGTGTGGAAAGAAGAGTGGAACTTCGAAGCAGATGAGAAATCGGTGGAGACCATCAAGGAAGCTGTGCGCGCCATCCGAAATGCGCGTTCCGGAATGAACGTGCCCCCCAGCAAGAAAGCCAAAGTGTTTGTAGTATCTGACAAGCAGGAGATCCGGGACATATTCGAAAATGGAAAAGTATTCTTCGCGACGTTAGGTTACGCCAGTGAAGTGACGGTGCAGGCGGACAAAACCGGCATCTCGGAGGATGCGGTATCAGCGCTGATACATGAGGCAGCGATCTATATGCCTTTTGCGGAACTGGTAGATGTGGAGAAAGAGATCGAGCGTCTGCAGGGTGAAAAGCAGAAACTGGAGAAAGAACTGGCCCGTTCTAATGGCATGCTTGGCAACGAGAAATTTGTTAGCCGCGCGCCCGCGGCCAAGATTGAAGAAGAAAAGGCAAAATTGGCAAAATACACTCAGATGATGGAACAGGTGAAGGAGAGACTGGCGCAACTTGGCGCTGAGTAAGGAAAACTTAAGAAACCCTTTAGTAATTTTTTGTGGAAAACCAGTAGAATTTCCCCCGCCGCAATGATATGATAGTAACAGTTCAGCCATTCATACAACAGTTATATGGCGTTCGCGCAAACTTGTTTGCAAAGAACGAAATATAACTGTTGGGATGTGCGGAACGCACATCAGCCACAGGCAGGAGCTTTGAAAAAGCGAATAGTCAGCGAAGCTGACGGCCTGTGGCATGAATGGCAAAAAGCACACAATAGCCAGAAGGCGTTCGAGCAAACTTGTTTGCAAAGAACGAGATATAACTGTTGGGATGTGCGGAACGCACATCAGCCACAGGCAGGAGCTTTGAAAAAGCGGATAGTCAGCGGAGCTGACGGCCTGTGGCATGAATGGCAAAAAAGCATACAATAGCTAGAATGCGTTCGAGCAAACTTGTTTGCAAAGAACGAGATATAACTGTTGGGATGTGCGGAAGGTGTGTATCATGAAAGGGGGAAATTTTTATGTGTGAACAGAAAAGACAGTATTTACTGGCAGGCGCATTTGTAACTGCCGCGGTGGTGTTATTCCTGTTATTTGCTGCGGCGAGGCCTGCTCATGCGGATTCCGCATACGGTTATATTCTGCAGGACAGTTCCTGGACCTACCTTACCAGCGATGATATCGCGGACATGCCGCTCCAGGTGATCTGCTATGCGAAAAATGAGATCTATGCGAGAAACGGGAGACGGTTTGTATCCAGAGAGCTGCAGAATTATTTTGATCAGCAGTACTGGTATTCCGGCATCTACGCGCCGGAGCAGTTTTCGGATTCCATGCTGAATGTGTACGAGACGGCGAACGTGTCTCTGCTCTCCAACAGGGAGGCGGCTCTGGGCAATTACGCGCTGGATTCGGGGTATTATGATTACAGTGTGATATACAGGTACATTGATTCTCATAATTATGATTACTACTACTATGACAGCTACTATGTGGATCCGGACAGCTACATTCTGTATGACAGCGACCGGCGTTACATTACGGACTATGAAATGTCCCAGCTCTCTTTGCAGGAACTTAACTATGCGAAGAACGAGATATATGCCAGAAGAGGACGGTTGTTCCAGTCCCAGGAGCTGAGCAATTATTTCTCCCAGAAAAACTGGTACTGGGGTTATATTTCCCCGGAACAGTTCTCTCCGGGGCTGCTGAATGCCTATGAGTCGGCCAATGCGGCTGCGCTGGAGAAAGCGGAATTTGCGAGACAGAGCGGCGGCTACATTCTAGATCAGAGCGGTTACAGCTATGCGGGAGTGGGGGCTTACACAGGAAATTATGTGTACACGCCATCCACCAGCGATTATATTATCTGGGACAGCAATATCCGGTATCTGACGGATGCAGAGGTTTCCGCGCTTTCCCTGCAGCAGCTTAATTATGCCAGAAATGAGATTTACGCCCGTAGGGGCTATATCTTCCAGTCCCAGGAACTGAGAGACTATTTTGGCAGCAAATACTGGTACTACGGAACCATACCGGCAAGCCAGTTTTCAGCGGCTGTGTTCAACAGTTACGAACAGGCGAATATAGAGCTGCTTAAGAAATATGAATATGCGATTAATCCCAACGGGTATCAACTATATTGAGGTAGACTATGTCTTTACAATTCATTCTGGGAGGTTCCGGCAGCGGAAAATCCCACAGGCTGTACACTTCCGTCATTGAGGAAGCACAGAATAACCCGGGGAAAAATTATATTATCGTGGTTCCGGAGCAGTTTACCATGCAGACCCAAAGGGAGCTGGTGAGCCTGCATCCGGCCCACGGTATTTTAAATATTGACATTCTGAGTTTTCAGCGTTTGGCCTACCGGGTGTTTGAAGAAACTGGCGCCGGGAAGATGGATGTGCTGACAGAAACCGGAAAAAATCTGATCCTGCGCAGAGTGGCGGCTAAGAAGAAAGAAGAACTGCAGTTTCTTGGAAGCAGGCTGGATAAGCCGGGGTATATTTCGGAGATGAAATCTATTCTTTCAGAGCTGACCCAGTATGAGATATCACAGCAGGAACTGGAAGAAATGATAAAACTGGCTGCGGCGAAACCGCAGCTTCAATTTAAGTTAAAGGATATTCAGGTGCTGCAAAAGGGATTTCAGGAATATCAGAAAGATCGCTTTATTACAGCGGAGGAATTGCTGGATGTCTTCTGTCAGGCTGCGGATGCTTCAGACATGCTGAAGAACAGCGTACTGGCTTTTGATGGATTTACCGGTTTCACGCCGGTGCAGCAAAAGGCGCTTAGAAAATTGCTCACGCTTTCTCCCAGGATCATAGTGACAGTGACATTGGATGCGAGAGAGAGTATTGTGGGAGACATCCGGGAACACGAGTTGTTTGCTATGAGCAAAAAGATGATCCATATTTTGATGCAGCTGGCAGGAGAGACTGGAGCAGAACTTTTAGACCCGATGATCCTTCGCGGGGAGAAAGGGCGATTTCGTGAGGGAAGCGAACTTGGTTTTTTGGAACGGAATCTGTTCCGCTACGGAAAAAATCGAGCCTTCCCGGGAGAAAAAACACCGGAGATTTCTTTGCATACTGCCGCCAATCCCATGGGGGAGGTGGCCTTTGCGGCCCGAACTATCAGCCGACTGGTAAAGGAGAAAGGATTAAGGTATCGGGAGATTGCGGTGATTGCCGGAGATTTGCCGTCCTATGGTAATTATGTAAAAAAAATATTTGAGGAATACGAGATTCCATTTTTTATAGACCAAACGGTTCAGGTGCTGCTAAATCCCTGCCTGGAATTTATTCGCGGCGCCTTTGGAATTGCGGATTCCGATTTTTCTTATGAGAGCGTTTTTCGCTTCCTGCGTACCGGATTTGCGGGACTATCAGAAACGGAGACCGACCGCCTGGAAAATTATGTGCTGGCCAGAGGTATTCGGGGCAAAATATTGTGGCAGCAGGAGTGGGCAGAAGCAACTCTGCGTTTATCTGAGGAAGAGGCAGCAGCCTGCAATGAGTACCGGCAGAGGCTGATGGATGTGCTGACTCCCTGGCTGGAGATATTTCAGCAGAGCCGGGGAAAACTTCGGGATTACGCAGAGGCGCTTTATAATCTGCTGGTACGCTGCCGGATACAGGAGCAGCTAAAAATACAAGAAGAACAGTTTCACAGGGAGGGACTGCCGGATAAAGAAAAGGAATATAAGCAGATCTATCCGGTTTTGATCGATCTGTTGGATGAGGCGGTGGAACTGTTAGGGGACGAAACAGTTACCCGAAAGGAATTTCAGGAGATTTTGGAAGCGGGATTTTCTGAGGCACGGATTGGCATTATTCCTCCGGGCATTGATGAGGTGCATGTGGGGGACATGGAACGGACCAGATTGAATCATATTAAAGCGCTGTTTTTTATAGGTCTGAATGATGGCTGGATTCCCGCAAAGGAGGGACGGGGCGGGATCGTTTCAGAGATGGAACGGGAATTTCTGCAGGAAGCCGGGATTGAACTGGCTCCCACTGCCAGAGAGAATGGTTATATTCAGCGGTTCTATCTGTACCTGGATCTGACAAAGCCCCGGGAACGGTTGTATCTGTCTTACTGTAAAAATGGCAGTGATGGAAAGGCTATGCGTCCTTCTTACCTGATTTCCACGATACACAGGCTTTTCCCACACATGGAATTGACGGATGAGGACGAGGGACGGGATTTTCTCAGGGATATCGCATCTTTAAAGACTGGTCTGCCGATCCTGGCAGAACGATTGCGTGATCTCAGGGAGGAATACGAGGAGAAGTCAAAAAATGAGGTGAAAGAATTGCTGCGCCAGTATTTGGACGGAGACTGTCAAGGTCGGGCGGAAGAACTACTGGAGGCTGCTTTTCTGACTGCGCAGGAGGAAAATCTCACCAGAAACACTGCGGGGCGTCTCTACGGAGAACTGCTGGAAAACAGTGTTACCCGGCTGGAGGAATTTGCTGCCTGTGCGTTCGCACATTTCGCGGATTACGGTCTTGGACTGTCAGAGCGGGAAGAGTATCAGGTGCGTTCCGCGGACATCGGGAATATCTTTCACCGGGCGTTGGAACTGTTTTCTCAAAAATTGGAGCGCAGCAAATATAACTGGTTTAATGTGCCGGATCATGTTCGGGATCTTTTGATGGAGCAGAGTGTGGAAGAGACCGTGGAAACTTACGGTTCGCGGATATTTTTTGCCAGCGCCAGAAATCAGTATACGATACAGAGGATGAAGCGGATCCTCAGGCGATCCGTGTGGGCGCTCCATGAGCAGATAAAGACCGGAGTTTTTATACCCAGTGCATTTGAGATTTCTTTTCTTGCAGCGGAGGATCTGGACGCTGTGAATCTGGCTCTGGGCGAGTCAAAGCGGATGAGGCTGAAAGGACGGATCGACCGGATCGATACCTGCATGGATGGGGATAAGGTGTATGTAAAGGTAATTGATTACAAATCCGGCAATACTTCATTTGACCTGGTGTCGTTTTACTATGGACTACAGCTTCAACTGGTGGTATATTTAAATGCGGCGTTGGAAATGGAACGAAAACTTCATCCGGAAAAAGAAATTGTGCCGGCGGGCATCTTCTATTATCGACTGAAAGATCCCCTTGCTGAGGGGGAACATGGACAGACACAGGAGGAAATTGAGGACGCGATGTTAAAGAGGCTGCGTCCGGATGGCATTGTAAATGATGATCCCGCAGTGGTGGAAAAACTGGATACTGGTTTTGAGAAAGCGTCCAGAGTAATTCCCGTTAGCAAAAAGGCAGATGGCTCCTGGAGCGCAGTATCCAGTGTGGCATCCACAAACCAGCTTCAGGCACTTTCCGGTTTTGTGCAGAGTAAACTGGAAACCCTGGGAAAAGAGATGATGGACGGGAAGATTCAGGTGAGACCCTACAGGCGGAAAAAAAACACGGCCTGCGATTATTGTGTTTTTGCGGATCTGTGCGGATTTGACCGCAAGATACCGGGCAGCGCGTTCCGGCAGTTGAAAGAATTCCCGAAGGAGGAAATCTGGAAGCGGTTGACGCCAGATCAAGGGGGACAGTAATGATAGGACTACTCTGTAAAATTTATATACGGGATGCGCAGAACGTCTCAGACCCTGGCGTAAGGCAGCGCTACGGGATCCTCTGCGGGGCAGTGGGTATTGCGCTGAATGTGCTGCTGTTCATGGTAAAAATCCTGGCAGGTTTTTTCAGCCATTCCGTAGCCATCATAGCAGATGCTTTTAATAACCTGTCAGATGCAGCTTCCTCGGTGATCACATTGGTGGGATTTAAGATGGCCGGACAGAAGCCGGATCCTCACCATCCCTTTGGACATGGCAGGATTGAGTATATTTCAGGGCTGGTGGTAGCATTTCTCATTCTGATGATGGCGATGGAATTTCTGAAATCTTCTGTGGATAAGATTCTGCACCCTCAGGAAATAGCCGCCACTTGGATGGTAATTGTGATCTTGTTGGTGTCCATCGCTGTGAAATTGTATATGTGCTGCTATAATAAAAAAATAGGAAAGATGATTAGCAGCGCGGCTATGGATGCCACAGCAAAAGATAGTATAAGCGATGCGGCAGCCACCGTTGTAGTGCTGGGGGCAACGCTGACAGCGTATTATACCGGGTGGAAGATTGACGGTTATTGTGGTGTGCTGGTTTCCGTATTTGTATTTTGGGCAGGTATAAGCGCAGCAAAGGAAACAATTGATCCCCTGCTGGGACAGCCGCCCTCACCGGAGTTTGTACGGAAGGTACATGATATTATTTTAAGCTATCAGGGTCTGGGAGTTTTGGATT
>CADCMM010000068.1 GCA_902802515.1 uncultured Lachnospiraceae bacterium | reverse complement strand
GAATAAAAATAAAACATAAAAAGTGTATTGACATCTATCCAAGATTCTGATAATATGTAATCACATATCTGGGAACTATCAGAGCCAGTCGGTGACACATTCCCCATATGGACACAAGTAAATATGGCGGGAAGTGGTTATGCTTGGTGGTAATACCAGGGGCATATGTGATCGCATGGTGTATACGATACGCACCGGATGCGAAGAAGAACCGGATATGCACTACGACGACGGAGCTAGGACGCTTTTTCTCTATACAAAAGGAACAAAAGGAAATCCGAACGAGGAGTTACGCGCATTGCTCCGTTACATGGAAGATACCAGAGAGGAGTGTGCAGTAAATGAGCCATTGCGAAAAATCCATGACATGGTGAAGGAAGTCAAACGTGGCAGGGAGGTGGCACTGGAATATATGAAAGTGTTTGAATGGGAAGCGATGATAAAACGCGATGCCAGAGAAGAGGGCTTAAAAGAGGGTCGCGAAGAAGGCCGCGAAGAAGGCCGCCGTGAAGAACTTGCAAATACACAGCGGGAACGCGATAGAGCAGATGCGGCGGAGAAACGAGCAGAAGAAGCAGAGATGGAAGTTAGGCAGCTGAGAAAGATGCTTGCGGCGTTTGAAAACAATAAAACAATCGATGAAACGGCAGGTATTTAAGATTGACTTGTTTTTGTTCCTTCAAAACAAAGGGAAAAGGGACTGAAATCGGAAATCAATGTATTATATGCGAAGCGGAAATGATCTGCGCAGAAAGATCAATACCAACCCAGCCAGAAGGCTGATGAGGACACCTATAGTCAGACCGGGGATATGGTAACGGAGCGTGATATTGTGCGCTCCTTCCGGAACCCGGAATCCCAGGAGGGCATCAGCCAGAAGGCTTGTGTCTGTCTTCTTCCCATCAATATACACATCCCATCCCCCGTCCTGTGCGATAGAAGCACACACCAGGCCTTCTTTTTCCATGAAGATCGTGCCTTGGATCATCGTATAATCTGCCTTTTCCACGTTCAAAGAGGAAGAAATGAGCTGCGTATATGCGGATTGCCAGACTTCTTCATTATAATAATACAATCGCACGCCAAACTGGCCGCGGGACAGATCGGATACTCTTACACTGACCTCCAGAGTGGTTCCTTTTGGGAAAATGCCCAGATAGGGCGTTGTACAGTAGATGGTCTTGTAGGAGGCTTCGCCCATATCCCAGGAGACCAGAATCTCTCCCGAATGGAAATAATTTTCTAGAAAAACAGGTTTTTCTTCCTCAACAATGTATTCATAAGAAAACAGCATATCATTTCCGGGATCCATTCTGGAAAAAATCCCGGTTTGCGAATCTTGCTCCAGAAGCGCGTTATCAGCGCTTCGTTTGGATGGAGTAAGTTCTGTATAAATTTCAGCGTCTATCCCGGTCATGCTGCGGACAAAGTCGTTTTGGTGCCGCAGGCCGGCGTCATCATCTGTTATTTCCAGATTTTCAAACATATCTTCCACACGGTATGCCAGGGGAAGTACCGTAGGATTCTCCCACACCTCGTAAAAAGACGCTGTATCCGTTTGTGACCAACCGGGGCTGAGAGAGGAGAGATTATGGTCGAAGTCCAGGATATAGCGCACCCCCAGCAGACTGGACAATACCCGTGAATTTGGCTGGTAGATCACGCTCCGGTTTTCGGTATAGTATGGATAGCCCAGATACATCATCAGGCGGTATATGGATGAGGACATGGTAGAAGAAAAGCAGTAGATCCCTTTGTAATCCCCGATCATGGAAGAGTTATCTGTAAAGCCGCTGTTGGCTTCCAACCGGTAGAATTCCTCCGGACCGGAGGCCCATTTCTGTGCTACCTCTTTTATGATAGCTATGCTGTCGGAGTAGAATCTTTGGTCATAATAGATATTGTCCGCGCGATTCTCGCAGACAACCTGGATAAAACACAGGCTGCAGTCCGCGATCTGCAGACCGGCAAACAAGATCAGCAGTTTTCTGCGCAGTCGGAGGGGGAATCTTGCCGGGAACACACCAAGTCCCGCCAGCAGCAGGAGTGCGGCGGCAAAAAACAGCACATAATAGACCGTTGGAACCGGATCTCCCAGATCTTTGCGGACAGAAGCCGCAGCAACAAGAGCGGTTCCGATGGAAATACCCAGCAGTGAGCGCAAGGGGGATAGCCCCTCCGGCTCCATCAGCGCATGGCAGCCAAGTTCCACCAAGAACAGGGAAAACAGGAAAGTCCATCTTCCCGGAAGCATATGGGGATAGCGAAAACCGTGCCAGATATAATCCAGGAGGCTGTTGTTAAGCGATAACCACAGCAATAAAAGAAAAATCCCTCCGCATATCCGCTGGATCAGGCGGATTTTTTTATTTAAAAAGAAAAGCGGTACCAGAAGTAATATCATCGTTCCGGTAAAGATATTGACGCCGTTAAACGCCATTTTTGCTGCCTGTGCGGGCAGCATCATTTTCAGATAGTCTATCGCGCGGCTGTACCAGACATGATACACCGGTACTGAGGAAGAGGAGGATACAGTCTTATTCAGAGCCAGCGCTGTGGGCCAGAGCACAAAAGCGCCCAGCGCGCCTCCCAAAAGAGAATAGACAAAAAAGCGAAGAAAAGGTTTTGCTTTGGCCGGGGAAGATGAGAGGGACGGAACACTGACCAGAAGAAAATACAATACCAGGAACAGACAGACGGTGAAACCAATGTAGAAATTGGTGATCAGCGACACAGCCAGCAATAGGGAGTACAGGCAGCCTTTCTTTTCCCTCATCATTCGTTCTAGCGCCAGGAGAACCAGAGGAACCAGAAACAACTGATCCGTCCACATGATCTGGGACATAAAAGCGGTAGAATATCCGCACAAGGCATAGGCTGCAGCGCCTCCCAACAGCAGAGGAGAGTGTTTTTTCAGACGGTATTCCAGCCAGGCCAGACAGGTAACACCGCTTAGGGCAATTTTGAAAATTGTCAGGATATCGGTCAGCTGTGCGATCATAGCGTCCGGAAACAACCAGTAAAGGGGCAGAAAGATGCTGTTGCAGTAATAGGCGCTCTGGGCCCAGTTATTATAGCCCAGTACTCCGTTCCAGGAATGAAACAGACCGGACAGATTAGACAGGCTGGTCTGCTGAAGATACATGGGAAGATATTGGTCGTACAGATCCAGGCAGATCAGAGAACGGCTGCCAAAGGGAGCGGCCTGGAATCGGATCAGGAGCAGGATACCAATGGATAAAGTGATCAGAAAGACAAGAAGCAGGCGTTTCTTCATGAAATCATTCCTCCGGGGATATGTCTGGATAAAAAGTGTACTTTGTTATCCGCCCAAAAATGGCACCAGAACTATAAAATATAAGTAACCTTAACATAAACATAGTCAATTTGCAATATTTCGAGATGAAAAAGCAGGGAAACGTCCTTGTTTCGGAAGACCAAATTTGACAAAGAAATTACAAGATGGTACACTGTTGATATCGCAGTTATGTTTGGAGGAAACGATGAAATATCTAGGGGTATGGATCGAAAAACACAGAAAAAAAGTGTGGTTTGCGCTGGGATTAAACCTTGTGGTCATGGTGGTGCTGTTTTTCACCATGCGTCCGTTTTTTGAGACGAACGATGATATCACCATCAGCTCTCTGGTAAACGGCGCATATGATGTGAGGGACGCTCATCTTGAATTTTTAAATTATCTGCTGGGGATTGTGTACAAGGCATTTTACAGTCTGCCTGGGAGACTCCCCTGGCATACATTTTTTCAATACCTGGTTTTGTGGCTGTCTTTATCCTCGGTTACCTATGTAGTCTTGCAGAAGTTGGAGAGCAGGATCGGATTTTGCGTCACCGGGCTGCTGCTGATCTACTTTGCCTTCGAGGGTTATATCAGGATGCAGTTTTCGAAAACCTCCGGCATTGCCACCTGTGCTGCTCTGTTTCTTTTGTTTTATGCCGTCAGAAAAGAGAAAATTTCCATCGGCGCGGTTGTGATGGGGTGGTTTCTTGGCTGCCTTGGTTTTATGTACCGTGATTATGAGTTTTACATATGTACCTTGTTGATGACTGGAATAGGAGTGTTTTTTCTTCTGGAGCCGTCTCTGTACGGAAAACGATCCCGAGTGTTTCTGCGCTGCGCGGGTGTTTTCGGCATCCAGATGATCCTGGTTCTGGGACTCCATCTTTATGATGAATATATGTATGACACGGATCCGGTCTGGAGCTATTATCGGGAATACAATGATGCCCGTTCAAACCTGATGGATTACGGGATGCCGAGTTTTAAGAAGAACCAGGAGGCTTATGAAGCTCTGGGGATCAATAAGGATGCATACGACCTGTACCGGGGATGGAGTTTTGACGATCCGGACAAGTTTGGCCTGGAGACGATGAACGAGGTGCTGAAGCTGCGCCCGGAGAAAAAATTGAACATGGCTCTTGTGATAGAATATCTGCAAAAAGTGCCGAAGGCCTTTTTTGGAACGCATGTTTTCTACGCTGTGCTTTTGATGTTTTTACTGTGGCTGTTTTTCGGAAGGCACAGCGTCCCGGCAGTGCTGTCGGTGATCTATGAAGTGCTGTTGTTTTTTGGCGCGTACTTTGTCCTGTATTATCTTGGAAGGTATCTGGTAAACCGTGTAGATGTTGGACTGTGGTTCGCGGTATCTTTGGTTTTGCTCTGGCTCCTTATGGAGGGGGAAGCGAAATTATCTGCCCAGATGTGCGGCATTCTCTGCCTGAGTGTTCTGGTGCTGGATCAGAAAACCTGGAACAGCGATTGGAGAATCAACTCGGCTACCGCACAGACGATACAAGTCGCCACCAGAAATGCGCTGGAAATGGTGAGCGCGGACAAGGATCATCTGTATCTGGCAAAGGTCAACACGATTTCTTCCGCGGGAAGCTACGGACCGTTTAACCGGATGCCCATCGGCATTTTAAATAATATCTGCTGGCTGGGGGGATGGGAGATCAATTCCAGCACCAGTCTTGCCACGCTGAGAAAGTACGGCGTGGAGAACCCATACCGTGATATGATAGGAAACGATTCCGTGTACCTGATTGACGATAATATTGAACTGACGATGCGCTATATCCATACCTATTACGATGAGGGGGCGCAGGCCGTTCTGGTACAGGAAGTGGGAGACTTTGGGATTTATCAGATCGGAGGTACAAATGAAACGGCTGACGATATGGATTGATAAAAACAGAAAAAAAGTATGGTTTGCAGTCGGATTGAATGTACTGATCCTTGCTTTGATGCTTCTGGTGATGTCCCCTTCGTTTGAATCCAATGATGATACCACGATGTGTCAGATGGTGAATGGCTCTCTGGGGGTATATGATGCGCATATCATGTTTCAGAACTATCTTCTGGGTTTTTTGTACAAAACGCTGTATATGGCAGTTGGCGCTATTCCCTGGTACGCGATCGTCCAGTATGTTGTCCTTTTGACGGCTTTTTCCGCAGTAACGTATGTGATCCTGCAGAAGATGGATCATTACTGCGGTCTTTGCGTAACAGTGATCCTGTTGATCTTTTTCGCGTATGAATGTTATTTTAAACTGCAGTTTACGAAGACGGCCGGAATAGCGGGAGGCGCTTCGGTGCTGCTGCTCCTTTACGCGGTGAGCCGGGAGAAGGTTTCCTGGAAGATGATCCTGTTTGGAGAATTGTTCGGGGCGGTGGGTTCTATGTTTCGCTACCGGCAGTTTTTAGCCTGCGGAGCGCTGATGGCGGGTGTTGGCGTGTATCTGGTGCTGGAACTGGGAAAGAATTTTCGGGGACAGTGCGTCAGGCGGCTTTGTTTGTACGCCGCCACGTTCGGCGGCCTGCTCGCTGTCGTTTTCGGTCTTCACGCGGTGGATACCAGATTTTACAGCGGCGATGAGGACTGGGCGTATTATGTGCAGTTTAATAAGTACAGAGCCCAGTTGGTGGACAGAAGTTTTCCGGACTATGATACCTGCGAGGATCTTTATCTGTCCCTGGGACTGAACCGTGATGCTTATAACCTTTACAAAGGTCTGGATATTAATGACCCGGACAAGTTTACGCTCGAGATCGAAAAGAGTCTTGTTGCGGCAAAGCCGAAACAGCAGCTTACAAAGGCGTTCATCGAGAGATTCCTGAAGGATCTGACGCCGTATCATTTTGAAACACCAATGTTTTATTGTTTTTTACTGATGTTTCTGTTATGGCTGTTCTGGGGAGAACACAGATGGCGCGCTGTGCTGGCTGTCCTGGGGGAGCTGGCCGCTTTTGAACTGGTTTACTTTTATATGTTTTATGACGGGCGTTATCTGATCAACCGTGTGGATGTGGGGTTGTGGTTTTCCGCTTCCCTGGTGATGATCTGGCTTATGAAGCCCGAAAAAGTAAGAATGACCAGGCGGTCCGGCGTCTTGCTCTGCCTGATGGTGCTGCTGGTTGGCCAGCGCTACTGGAAGGAAAGCTGGAGAGTAAACTGCGGCGGACGCGATGAAGACAAGGCTTCGCAGAGAGAAGTGTTGGAGGCGCTGTCGGCGGATAAGGATCATATTTATCTGGCGAAGATCATCAATACCATTTCTGTCTCCGACAGTTACGGACCCTTTGACACCATGCCGACGGGTCTTTTGGATAACATCAGCTGGCTGGGCGGATGGACGACAAACATGGTTCCGTACAAAAAAATTTTGGGAAATTATGGACTTCAAAATCCCTATAAGGATATGATCGGGAATGAGAAGGTACGCCTGATCGACAACAATATTGAATTGACAATGCGTTACCTGCATGAGTATTATGATGAAAAAGCGGAGGCAGTCTGTGTGGGTGAGGTTGGAAAATACAAACTATATCAGATCAAATGACAGGATGAGGCTTTGTGACAGAAGGTGATTGATCATGAGTTTGGCAACTAGGAAAAAACATATTTATTTCAGTATCCTGATGATATTGCTGGTTATGGGGTTTTTTGTAACTCCAGCATCAGCAGCGGTCAAAAAGGTTCCTTATTTAAAAACAGAAAAAAGAGTTGCAATCCACAAAGCATTTTCATTGAAACTGGAAAACAATGAAAAACCGGTGAAATGGACGATATCCAAAGAAGGGATTGTTGAATTTTCACCGACTACGAACAGCAGACTGACGCTGACTGCCGTTGGGGCAGGCACGACAAAGGTAACGGCGAATATTATCGGAACAAAACAGAAGTTCACCTGCAAGGTGACGGTATATGATCCTGTAAAAGTGACAGGCAGTTCCGGAGTGTATCTGAACAAATCCTGTACACTGAAACTAGAGGGGACGGATCAGATTCCGGTGTGGTCTGTCACGAACAGCGATGTCGCTGAGATCGAGACAGTCTCCAAATCAAAAATTAAAGTTACAGTAAGGGCAAAAAGCGTTGGCACTGCCTATGTGAAAGCGAAAGTAGGAAGCAGAACTTACCGGCATAAAATAACCGTTACAAAAAATAAAGAAAAATTAAAGATTGCTGTGGCAGACTGTAATAGCGGGGAAGATGCCATGGCGCAGTGCGCCATAAACAGACTGGGAGCAATAGCGACTATCGTGAGTTCAGACTGTAAGGTATCCAAATACGACGGACTGATCATTCCGGGAGGTGTGGATATTAATCCGTCTCGATACCACAAGCCGAATACATTGAGCTACAGGGTCAGTGATTATCAGGATAAAGAACAGTTGAAACTGATCAAGAAGTTTGTAAAGGCAGGAAAGCCGGTGTTCGGCATATGCCGGGGAGAGCAGTTGATCAATGTCTATTTTGGCGGAACACTAAAACAGAATATCAGCAATCATGGCTCCGGTCTCCATAATATAAAAACAAAAAGCGGCTCCAGGATGCGACGGCTGTATGGGAAAAAGACAAGTGTAAACAGTTCGCACCATCAGGCAGTTCAAAAGCTGGGAAAGGGATTGACGGCCACCGCCTGGGCGGAGGACGGAACGATAGAAGCCATTGAGCATGACAAACTGCCGGTTTTTGCGGTGCAGTGGCATCCGGAATTAATGGGAAGCAAGGGAAACATAGTATTGAAAGATTTTTTGAAACTTTGCAAGAAATATAGAGATCAATAAGGAAACGGAACATCAGATGGACAAAACTTTTGAGAAAAGAATAATGATACTGGGAGCCAGTTACTCTCAGATACCGCTCATCAAGGCTGCAAAACGGCTGGGCTACAGGGCGATCGTGGCCAGTATACCCGGAGACTACCGGGGTTTTGCGTATGCGGATGAGATTGCATATGTGGATATCACCGATCCGGAGGCGGTTCTGGACGCTGCCAGAGAATGGGATATCGATGGTGTGGCTACCTGCTGTATGGACGTGGGGATACGCGCTCTTGGCTATGTCTGCGAAAAGATGGGACTTCCCGGGCTGAGCATTGCTGCCGCCCAGGCATCCTGCGATAAATTTATCGAAAAAGAAGCATATATCCGCTGTGGCGTAAACACTGCAAAATACTTTCAAGTACATAATGA
>CADCMM010000067.1 GCA_902802515.1 uncultured Lachnospiraceae bacterium | reverse complement strand
CGGTGAGTCGGCCGGGCTGAAAGCCACCGGACTGGTGCAGATCGGGCAGAACTATTATTACTTCAATCCGTCCGGCGTGCTGCAGACCGGCTGGATCGCCACGGAGGACGGATATCGCTATTTTACCCCGGAGGGGGCTCCGGGCGTGAAAGGCGCCATGTATACCGGTCTGAAGACTATTGGGAAATACAAATTTTATTTCAATAAAAAGACCGGCGTGGTGACTACCGGACTGGTCAAGGTCAAAAAGAAATTTTATTATTTCAACACCAGCAAAAAACTGGGCAAAAGGGGAAGATCCCTGTTAAAAAAATGGAAGACCATAAACGGTGAAAAGTATTATTTCGGATCGGACGGCGTTATGGCCAGGGACTGCTGGGTAAAGAATACATATTATGTAGATTCCGATGGAAAAGTACTGAAAAGCACCGTCACACCGGACGGTTACCTGGTGGACGCGGACGGCAAAAAAGTGGGAAACACCAAAGTCAACGGCTGGGTGAAGATCAACAAAAAATATCACTATTATGACGTCTCAAAGAAAGAATTCCTTGTCAGCGCCTGGTTAAAATTATCCGGGAAGAAGTATTATCTGAATGAAGACGGTATCCGTGTGAGCGGGTTGCAGAAGATCGGAAAGTACACGTATTACTTTAATTCCAAGGGTGTTATGCAGACCGGACTGGTTACAATAAAGGGAAAGAACTATTATTTTAATGCCAAGGGGCGCCAGCAGTTTAATAAGACCATTGACGGATATATCATTGACGCCGACGGCATTGCGGTGAAGGATCCGAATGCGAAATCGAAGATCCTGATCATTCCGGGACATGGGCAGGGAGATTCCGGAGCCACCTCTAAGTGGGGCTATGAGAGCCATTATACAAGACAGTTCGCGAAACTGATCTATGAGGAATTAAAAAGCGACGGCATAGTGGATGTCACCTATTATAAGAACGGCAGCATTAATTACGACTGCTATCAGCAGAATGCGGCCACCTTCCGGGCATTGGGGTTATCCGGCAGGATTACCGGAAGCGGCGCCATCAAGACCCGGGTAAAGAATGGTCTGAAAACCAATTCTAATCTGCCGGATTTCACCGGATACGATTATGTGCTGGAAGTTCATTTCAACGCTAAAGGCAGCGGGAAGGATCCGAATGGAGACGGAAATTATACCGGAGTAGGCTTTTATCTGAACAGCTATAAGTCCAAATATACGCTGGAGAGAAACATCCTGTCTAAGATTGTGTCTCTGGGATTTAAGCAGTGGGGAAGCGGGGTGTATGCGTCAAGTACCCTGTTTAATGCGCGTATCTGCCAGGAACTGGGGGTAAGTTACGGATTGCTGGAGACTGCGTTCATTGATGACGGCGATGATATGAGATTTTACACGAATAACAAGAGCAAGATGGCAAAAGCCGTGGCAGCGGCCATCGAGGACTATTTTAGAATAGTTAGAAGTCTGAATGTGTAGAGGTAGAAAAGATGAACAAACGAATTCTGTCTCTGCTGGTGGATAATACCTCCGGTGTACTGAGCCGTGTAGCGGGATTGTTCAGCCGCAGAGGATACAACATTGAAAGTCTCACAGTAGGTGAGACGACGGATCCAAGATATTCCAGAATGACCGTGGTGGCTGAGGGTGACGAACAGATTTTGGAGCAGATCACCAAGCAGCTGGCAAAACTGGTGGATGTAGTGGACATTAAGGTTCTGGATCCGGGGACCAGCGTAAATCGGGAACTGGTGCTGGTGAAAGTGAGAGTGGAAGGAGAACAGCGTCAGACGGTGATCTCCATGGCCAATGTGTTCCGCGGCACGGCAGTGGATGTGGGAACGGATTCTCTGATCATCGAACTTACCGGACAGCAGAGTAAGCTGGACGCATTTATCCGTCTGCTGCAGGATTACGAGATCCTGGAACTGGCCAGAACCGGTATTACAGGACTGAGCAGAGGCTCCGATGATGTGCGCTATCTTTAGGATTTAGTGTTTTGATTTCAGGCGGCTTTAGCCGATGAAAATAAATTTATTTTATAAAAAGTGAGGAATGAAAAGATGTCAGCGAAAATTTATTATCAGGAAGACTGTAACCTTTCTCTGTTAGAAGGCAAAACAATCGCAGTAATCGGATATGGCAGCCAGGGACATGCACATGCCCTGAATGCAAAGGAATCCGGATGCCATGTGATCATTGGTCTTTACGAGGGCTCCAGATCCTGGCAGAAGGCTGTGGATCAGGGATTTGAAGTATATACCGCAGCGGAGGCAGCAAAAAAAGCAGATATTATCATGATCCTGATCAACGATGAGAAACAGGCTGAGATGTACAAGAAAGATATCGAGCCGAATCTGGAAGAGGGCAACATGCTGATGTTTGCTCACGGATTCAACATCCATTTCGGATGTATTGTTCCGCCGAAGAACGTGGACGTTACCATGATCGCGCCGAAGGGACCGGGACATACCGTAAGAAGTGAGTATCAGGTCGGCAAGGGCGTTCCGTGCCTGGTAGCTGTTCATCAGGATGCCACCGGCAAAGCGCTGGACAAGGCTCTTGCTTACGCTCTGGCCATCGGCGGCGCGAGAGCAGGCGTTCTGGAGACCACGTTCCGTACCGAGACTGAGACAGACCTCTTTGGTGAGCAGGCAGTGCTGTGCGGCGGCGTATGCGCTCTGATGCAGGCAGGTTTCGAGACACTGGTTGAGGCCGGATACGATCCCAGAAACGCGTACTTTGAGTGTATCCATGAGATGAAACTGATCGTAGACCTGATCTACCAGTCCGGTTTCGCCGGAATGAGATACTCCATCTCCAACACAGCAGAGTACGGCGATTACATTACCGGACCGAAGATCATTACGGAAGAGACAAAGAAGACCATGAAGAAGATCCTGAAAGATATCCAGGACGGTACCTTCGCGAAAGACTTCCTGCTTGATATGTCACCGGCAGGCAGCCAGGTTCACTTCAAGGCGATGCGCAAACTGGCTTCCGAGCATCCGTCAGAGGTTGTTGGAGAAGCTGCAAACCTATCTGCACGCCGCTCAAATGCGATTAAGCCGTATGCATTTTCGCGGCGGCAAGGTTTTGGCAAGAGTTCACTCGCACGACGATCGTTTTTTGTACAAGCATACTGTCCGCAATCCAAAGCGTTACAGCACGGCTTGTGAAGGAATAATGTCTGATGAAAACGATGGGTTTCTGACTGAGCTTTGCAAGTTACGTGCCCGGACGAGGAGCAAACGCTTTTATTGCGAACGATGTCCGGGCAAATGCAACGCAGCAAAGTGAAGGTAGGAAACTATGTTTTCATCAGACATTATTTCTTACAAGCCGTTATCACGTAGTGGGTGTTCCAAAAAAATACTTGCATAAATATAGACTTCTGAGAGCCTCGTCATGCATCAGAAAACTATATTTATGTAATAAAATACTTTGTGCGATGGCCCCAATAAAATTATATAGAAAAGAGACAGGAGGAATCAATTCATGGGAATGACAATGACGCAGAAGATTCTTGCGGCAGCAGCAGGCCTGGACAAAGTGGAAGCCGGGCAGCTGATCGAAGCGGATCTGAATCTGGTGCTGGGAAATGATATTACCTCCCCGGTAGCGATTCATGAGATGGATAAATTTAAACAGAATACTGTGTTTGATAAAGATAAAATTGCATTGGTAATGGATCATTTTATCCCGAATAAAGATATTAAGTCGGCGGAGCACTGCAAATGCGTGAGAGAGTTCGCCGCAAAGCATGAGATCAGCAACTACTTTGACGTGGGACAGATGGGAATCGAACATGCGCTTTTGCCGGAGCAGGGACTGACCGTGGCCGGTGATGTGATCATCGGTGCAGATTCTCATACCTGTACTTACGGAGCACTGGGCGCTTTTTCCACCGGCGTAGGGAGCACGGATATGGCGGCAGGTATGGCTACCGGAAAAGCCTGGTTCAAAGTGCCTTCCGCCATCAAATTTAATCTGATCGGAAAACCGTCCAAGTGGGTCAGCGGAAAAGATGTGATCCTGCACATCATCGGCCTGATCGGGGTAGACGGAGCCCTGTATAGATCCATGGAATTTACCGGAGAGGGCGTAGCCAACCTGTCTATGGATGACCGCTTTACCATCGCGAACATGGCTATTGAGGCAGGCGGAAAGAACGGTATCTTCCCTGTGGACGAGCAGACCATCGCTTACATGAAAGAACATTCTGCCAGAGAGTATAAAATCTATGAGGCGGACGAAGACGCGGTGTATGATGAGGAGTATACGATTGACCTGAGTGCTTTGAAATCAACGGTGTCCTTTCCGCATCTTCCGGAGAATACGAAGACGATCGATGAGATTACAGAGGACATTGTCATGGATCAGGTGGTGATCGGATCCTGCACCAACGGACGCATCAGTGATCTCAGATGCGCCGCGGAGATTCTGAATGGAAGACAGGTAAAGAAAGGCATTCGCTGCATCGTGATCCCGGGAACACAGAAAATCTACCTGCAGGCCCTGGAAGAGGGACTGCTGAAAACCTTTATTGAGGCCGGCGCTATCGTCAGCACCCCCACCTGCGGTCCGTGCCTTGGCGGTTACATGGGAGTTCTGGCGGAAGGGGAACGCTGCATTTCCACCACAAACCGGAATTTTGTGGGACGTATGGGACATGTGAAGTCGGAAGTTTATCTGGCCAGTCCTGCGGTGGCGGCTGCCAGCGCGGTGACCGGAAAGATTTCCGCGCCGGAAGAACTGGGATTGTAAAGGAGGCTGAATAATATGAAAGCATTTGGAACAGTATTTAAATATGGCGACAATGTGGACACAGATGTGATCATCCCTGCCCGTTATCTGAATTCCTCAGATCCGAAAGAACTGGCGACCCATTGCATGGAGGACATTGACAAAGACTTTGTAAATAAGGTAAAACCGGGAGATATCATCGTGGCAGAAAAGAATTTCGGCTGCGGTTCTTCCAGAGAACATGCACCCATCGCCATTAAGGCGGCGGGTGTGAGCTGCGTTATCGCAGAGACTTTTGCCCGCATTTTCTACCGCAATGCCATCAATATCGGCCTTCCCATTATTGAATGTCCCGAAGCTTCCAAAGGCATAGAGCAGGGGGATAAGGTGGAAGTGGATTTCGACAGCGGCATCATCTATAACCGCACAAAGGGAACCCAGTTCAAGGGACAGGCATTCCCGGAATTTATGCAGAAGATCATTCAGGCAGAGGGGCTGATCAATTATATCAACCAGAAATAAGGAGGAAACTACATGCGCATTACTTTTTTTGCTGCAAAGAGTTACGACAGAGAATCCTTTGGCAAGATCAAAGACAATTATCCGGAATTGGAGCTGGAGTATTGGGAGACAGAGCTTTCTCCCAAGACAGCAGTGTATGTGACAGACAGTGAGGCAATCTGTGCGTTTGTCAGTTCGGATGTTGGCGAGGAGGTATTGAAAGTTCTGCGTGACAGAGGAGTAAAGCTGGTGCTGATGCGCTGCGCCGGGTTCAATAATGTAGACCTGGATGCGGCCGCCAGGTATGGCATCAAGGTAATGCGTGTACCCGGGTATTCTCCGGAAGCGGTAGCAGAGCATGCCATGGCGCTGGCTATGGCGGTGAGCAGGCATTTGCACAAGGCATATGTGAAGGTGAGAGAAAACAATTTCAGCCTTCAGGGTCTGGTGGGCGTGAACTTCCACGGAAAGACCGCCGGTATCATAGGAACCGGAAAAATCGGAGCGGCCATGGCGCGGATCTGCCGGGGATATGGCATGCGGGTCATCGGTTACGATATGTACCCGAATCCCGATCTTGATTTTGTGGAATATGTGGAATTAGATCAGCTGCTCTCGGAAAGCGATCTGATCTCCCTGCATTGTCCTCTGATGGACAGTACCTACCATATGATCAATCTGGAGACCATCGAAAAGATGAAGGACGGCGTGATCCTGATCAACACTTCCAGAGGCGGTCTGGTCAAGACGGACGATCTGATCGCGGGTATTCGGGAACACAAATTTTTCGGTGTGGGACTGGATGTGTATGAGGAGGAGACCTCCAATGTATTTGAGAACCGGGAGGATGATATTCTCATGCATTCTACTACGGCCAGACTGTTGTCCTTCCCCAATGTGATCGTGACCTCCCACCAGGGCTTTTTTACAGAAGAAGCATTAGAAGCCATCAGCGAAACCACACTGAACAATGCTATGGCTTACCTGAGGGGAGAAAGTGCCGGCACGGAATTAAATTAATCATCATTTCCCTAAAGGTGACCCGTAATTCGAAATCTTCCGGTGCGGTCTTTTTCAATTGGACGTTGCAGTAAGGTAAAACACAGCAAGCTGCGTGCGGTCACGCAGATTCAGTTTATTCAGTATCGTGCTGAGATAATTGCGCACGGTACCTTCACCAAGATACAGGGCCTCGGCGATCTCACGATTGCTGAGGCCTTCTGCTACCCCCTGGATGATGGCCAGCTCTTTCTCGGAGATATCGTAGCGTTCCCGGTCAAAACCGGGCTTTTTATTCAGAAGCTGAGGCAGCCGCTGCATGATCTCGCTGCCAAAGACCGTCTGTCCCATAAAGACTGCTTTGATGGCGGGAATGATGTGGTCATAATCCTGCTTGAGAAGATACCCTCTGGTGCCGATGCGCAGGGCTTTCACAATGTAGTCATCATCAGAGAAAGTGGTGAGCAGCAGTATTTTAGCGTCTGGAAACTCCTCCAAAATCTTTTTAGAGGCTTCCAGTCCGTTCATTTCTTTCATGCGGATATCCATCAGCAGCACATCCGGCTGCCATCTTCGGAACAGCTTAATAGCTTCCGAGCCTGAACTGCCGGTGGCGGTCACGTGAAGCTCCGGATCCATCTCTAAGATCGTTTTCAATGCAGTAGTGACGAAGATGTCATCATCCACTAATAATAAATTCATGGAAAAACTCCTTTCTGATCGTTACTATTCACGGCTCCTCCGCCAACAGACCTCAGACCATCCGTGCTGCGCACGTCTGCCTCTTTCGGAACCGTGATGTAGATGCGAAATCCCTGGTTTTGGCTGATCTGCAGGTTGCCATTTAACGTTCGGACGCGGCTTCGCATATTGGTAAGGCCGATTCCGGTAGAACCGATCTCGCCGGTATTCGTTCCGTTATCCTCGATAACAAACTGATAAAACCCGGGATGTTCTACGGCGGTAATAGAGGCGCGGGTGGCATTGCTGTGCCGGGAGATATTTACCAGGGCTTCTTTGGCGATAGAGATAAAGCTGTATTTGACTTCCCTGGGTAGTTCCGGGGACATATCATAAGTTAAAGTGACCGGGCAGAACGTAAAATCCCGCACCAAAGACTGCAGGGAATCCTGCAGATTGACGGAACTGTCATGGAGATCGTGGACACTTTGGCGGATGCTGTTCATGGCGTCGCTCAGCGTATCGCCAAGCTGTCGGAGCGGCTCTTTGAGAGCTTCTGTCTGATTCACCGCTTTTAAGGCGCCAACCATCAGAATGGATCGGGTCAGCATATGTCCCACATTGTCGTGGATCTCTCTGGCGATGCGGTTTCTCTCCCGCAGAGTAGCAGTGTAAATTTCGGTGTCCTGCTTTTCCAGAAGAGACTGATTTTTTTCCTCCAGCAGCAGCTGGATCTCTGTGCCGTCATCCCTCGCCTGACGGTATTTTTGTCTGAGTCGTTCACAGGTATCCGTTCGATAGCGCAGCAGCAGGGCAGTGATAATACCCAGAAAAAGAAAGAAAAACACGTTCTGTCCCCAAAAGGAAAGGGTAAGTCCCAGGAAAGAGAAAAGAAGGGAAGAGAGTGACAGGACACATGGTCTTCGATTCACAGTAAAAAATTCCCGCTGAGAGTGGGGCTTTACAGGAGACCATGACAGCGGTATGTCATAGCAGACCAAAGGTAAAAAGAAACAAAACTGCGGAAACAGAAAAGCCAGACACGAATAGACCAGGGGAAGAAGAAGGAGGGGAAAGCGTCGTCCCCGGTTTGTATCCATCAGAGCATAGCAAAAGCCGCTGAATGTGACAGCGGTGAAAAATGCGATGACAAACAGAGAGTCCATGTCCGCGTGCAGCAGGCTCAGAAAGCTAAACAGCAGCAACAGACATCGGTCCGTAATATAATTCATGATGGTTCGCTACCTCCTGATATGGAATAAGTATAACGGAAGATGAACCCAATTTCAATGACTTTGCGAAAAGGTGACATTTGTCATATGAAAACAGGTACATCTGACACTTACCCAAAATATAGGCAGGGCGTATACTTGGTTCATAAGACAAAAGCCGCTTCGGCTATGTGGAGAATAACAGGGAGGAGAACCATGGTACACATTGAAAATCTGGTAAAACGCTACGGTGATCTGCTGGCGCTGGATCATCTGAACTTGGATATTAAAGAAGGTGAGGTTTTCGGGCTTCTGGGGCCCAATGGCTCCGGCAAGACTACCGCCATCAATTGCCTGCTGGCGCTCTTAAAATACGATAAGGGAACAATTACTTTGTTCGGCCAGGAGATGCACCCGGACAGCTATGATCTGAAGCGGCAGATCGGAGTCGTTCCCCAGAATGTGGCGGTATTTGATCAGATGACGGTATACGAAAATATTGATTATTTCTGCGGACTCTATATCAAAGACAGAACCCGGCGAAAAGAGCTGACGGAGGAGGCCATTCGTTTTGCAGGCCTGGAGGATCACAGAAAAATGCTGCCCAGGAAACTTTCCGGCGGTTTGCTTCGAAGACTGAACATTGCCTGCGGGATTGCCCACAAACCGAAGCTGATCATTATGGATGAGCCCACAGTGGCGGTAGATCCCCAGAGCAGAAACCGCATCCTGGAGGGGATCCTGGAACTGAACCGGCAGGGTTCCACCATCATATATACTTCACACTACATGGAAGAAGTGGAACAGATCTGCAGCCGCATCGTGATCATGGATCACGGCCGCAGCATTGCCTCCGGCACCACGGAAGAGCTCAAACGCATGATCCGCACCGCTGAGACCATCCGCATTGAGGGAATCGCGCTAACCGAAGAGCAGCTGGCAGCGGTGAAGGAACTTCCCCATGTATTCCAGGCAGGATATGAGGATCAGAAACTCACCGTAAAATGTACCAGCGCAAAGCACAACCTCATCCGGGTCCTGAATTATCTGCAGCAGCAGGAGGTGTCCTTCGGGAGAGTGTATTCCGAACTTCCTACACTGAACGACGTCTTCCTGGAGATCACGGGCAAGGAACTGAGAGATTAAAGGAGAGGATCAGATGGCACATTTATATAAATACAATTTGTTGCAGCAGCTGAGGGAAAAGGACGCCATGTTCTGGACGCTGCTGTTCCCGATCATCATGGGAGCACTGTTTTATGTAACCTTCGGTACCAGTGCGATTGAAATGATGAAGAACATACCTGTGGCAGCGGTTGCCGGGGAGAATCAGAATTTTGAGACATTTCTGGAAGAGATGGATTCCCTGGAAGTACAGGTTATGACCGATGAGGAAGCCAAAACCGCCCTGGAGAAGGGAGAGATCAAAGGCATTTTCTACTGTGACCAGGAACCGTCCCTGACTGTGGCGGGAGCCCAGATCGATGAGAGCATCCTGGAAGCGCTGCTGAAAGCCTATACGGAAAACCAGCAGATGATGATGGAGATCGGAGAGAGCAATCCTCTGGGACTGGTTGCTGCTATCCCGGCCATGAACGATTACCGGGATATGGTGCTGCAGACCAGCGTCGGCGGCAATGAAGTGAAGGATTCCCTTACCTATTTCTTTGCCCTCATCGCCATGGCCTGCATGTTTGGATCCCTTTCCGGCCAGCTTGCGGCGTCTTCTCTGCGGGCGGACCAGTCGGCGCTGGCAGCCAGACAGAGCGTAGTGCCGGTGCACCGGATGAGCGCGGTGGTGAGTCAGATGCTCTCATGCTTTACGATCCAGTTCGCCAATATCTGCATCCTGCTGCTTTATCTGCACTTCGTGCTGCAGATCTCATTTGGAGAGCGATGGATATTGCTCCTTCCGGTCTGCGCTTTGGGCTGTATGGCAGGCGTGGCCTTTGGTATTTTCGTGGGAAGCCAGCGTCTGAAAGAAGGAATAAAGATCGGGATCCTGGTAGGGGGGACGCTGTTTATGAGCTTTTTGTCGGGGCTGATGTTCGGAAATATGAAGGACGTTGTGGAACACCATATCCCGATCCTGAACCGGATCAATCCGGCAGCCCTGATCGCCGACGCGTTCTACAGCATCTCCATTTACGAAAACATGGCCCGCTATCGGAGAAATCTGCTGCTTCTGGCGGCGATCACAGCAGTGCTGGTATTTGTAAGTTATAAAAAACTTCGGAGGGAACGTTATGACAGTATTTAGAGGGTACGTTCGGATCATAAAAAGAAATCTTAATAGTATCATCATGTATGTTGCCATTTTTATGACGATCTGTATTGTGATCCAGAACGCTATGGCAAATTCCGGCATGACGGACGGCTTCTCGTCCATGAAGATGAACGTGGCGGTGATCGACCGGGACGGGGGCGTGGTGGCGGACACTTTAAAGGCGCTGATGGAGCGGGATCAGAAGGTAGTGGAGATAGAGGACGATGCGCAGGTGATGCAGGAAGAACTGTACTACGGAAACGTGGAATACATTCTGATCGTCCCGGAAGGCGCGGAGGAAAAACTGCGCCAGGGGGAGGCCTGTGTGGAGAGTATTACCGATCCCGGTACCTATTCGGCTTATTACGCGCAGGCGCAGGTCACCAACCTGCTCAATCAGATCCGGGTCTGCCTTGCCAGCGGAATGGAGCTGGAAGAGGCCTGCAAAAACGCGCTGGCTCTGGGAGAAAACGAAGCGAAGGTGACGCTCCTTGACGTCAACGGAAATGCCGGTCTTCGTCCGGATTACAATTACTTTTTTGCTTACCTTCCCTATGCGTTTCTGGGGGCAACCATCATGACTATGAGCCTGATCCTGATGGAATTTAAAAAGAAGGAGATCCGCAGCCGTATGCAGAGCAGCGCCGTACCCTTCTGGAAACAGATTCTTTCCATGGTGGCTGCATTCCTGATCGTGGGAATGCTGATCTGGGCCATCTTCCTGGTGATCCAGACCATCCTGTATCAGGGCGGTATCTTTACCAGCGGCCATGTGATGCTGTATCTGCTCAATAGTCTGGCCTGTATCCTGGTGGCCCAGTCTCTTGGCTTTTTTACCGGAACTGTGGCAAACGGCTCCGGCGCCCTGAACGGCATGAACAACGTCATTTCCCTGGGATTATGCTTCCTGGGCGGTATCTTTGTCCCACTGGAGATGCTGGGGGACGGCGTCACAAAAGTATCGCAATTTCTGCCAACTTACTGGTACTCTGTGGTCAACGGACTGCTGGGAGACTATGCGGTCCTGGGTTCAGAGCTGATTGGCACGGTCTGGATGGGATTGCTGATCCAGGTGCTGTTCGCGGCGGCGATCTTCGCGCTCACGCTGATAATCCGCAGACGTCAGATACAGGAAGCGTAAGTAATCACATATAAATAAACCTTGTTTCACAGCTTCGGCTATGGTAAAATTATGAGTAATAAATCAATAATTTTCATCGGCATATACGGAAGCGGTGGTGAATTCATATGAGAACTTTTAA
>CADCMM010000066.1 GCA_902802515.1 uncultured Lachnospiraceae bacterium | reverse complement strand
TGCAAGTTACGTGCCCGGACGAGGAGCAAACGCTTTTATCGCGAACGATGTCCGGGCAAATGTAACGCAGCAAAGTGAAGGTAGGAAACTATGTTTTCAACAGACATTATTTCTTACAAGCCGTCATTACGTAGTGGGTGATCAAAAAATTATACAATATAGAACGGGACCGCGATGAAATATATGACAAAGGTTTCCGTGTATCCATGTGTACGCAGCAGAAGGAATGAGCCAACACAGGATATGGGAAACCAATTAGTCAGAATTTTGTCACGGCCCCGTTTCTGTATTTAAAAATTTTTTAAAACGTGATATGATTAAAAAACAAAATGGTTACAAATTGAAAGGGATAATTAAGAGATGAACAGATCAAAAGGTGTTAACAGGGTATTTCTTGTCATGATACTGGTTTCTATTGTCAGTCCATATCTGCTGAGCCCGTACCTGTCAGGGCTGAATCTCTATCAGAGTATTCCGGTTTCGGAACTGATCTATCTGATCCCGATCATCGGATATATTATACTGGGCGGTGGTGAAATTCTCAATGAATTGCGCTTAAAGCTGCTGGAACCGGGCACGGTATTGCTGGTGATCTTACTGGCATTTTTACTAATGCCGGTGATGAGCTGGATCAATCTTTTGTCAATGCTGTTTGTAGAGAATTATGTTTCCTCCGGCATGGAAAGCTTGCAGACCGGCGCTCTGGCGAAAAATCTGATTTATGTAGCGCTGGTACCTGCGGCGGCAGAGGAGTTTATGTTCAGGGGGATCTTTTTCCACGGATACCGCCCGGCGGGCGCACGAAAAGCAGCGATTTTCTCAGGTCTTTGTTTCGGGCTGATCCATATGAACTTAAATCAGTTTTGCTATGCCTTTGTGCTGGGAGTGATTTTCGCGCTGTTGGTGGAGGCGACAGGCAGCATTCTCTCTTCCCTGATCGTTCACTTTATGATCAACTCCAGCAGTGTTTGGATATTGGAATTGAGCAGGAATCTGTACTCTACAGAGGAAATTTCGGGCGCGGCGGAAGCCTTCTCCCGAAGCGAGATTCTGACGGCCCTGAAGGTCTATACATTTCTTGCCATAATATGCGGCGCACTGGCGTATGGAGTCTTTGTGCTGATTACCAAGGTCTGCGGCAGTTCACAGCATATGCGCCTGGTAGCCCGCGGAGAAGACCGGGAGGAGGGAACCTCCGGGAAAGTAGTGACCGTCAGCCTGATCCTCGGAATCGTGATCGCGCTGGTGTATATGATATTATTTGAAATCGTGCTGTAGTATATCTATGTCTTGAGTTATCGCATTTAAACAAGGAGATATATGGAAACTAAGGTTGTTTCAATGCGATAACCCGATGACAGATAGGAAAGGAGATAACCTTGAATTTCACACATTTGCACGTCCACACGGAGTACAGCCTGCTGGACGGTTCGAATAAAATCAAAGAGTATGTGGCCAGGGTGAAAGAACTGGGCATGGACAGCGCAGCTATCACAGACCACGGTGTTATGTTCGGTGTGATTGATTTTTACCGGGCGGCAAAGGAGGCCGGTATCAATCCTATCCTGGGCTGTGAAGTCTATGTGGCGCCGGGTTCCCGCTTTGACCGGGAGATAGGAAAAGGTACATCTGATGACCGTTACTATCATCTGGTATTACTGGCGGAGAATAATACAGGCTATGCCAATCTGATGAAGATCGTGTCAAAAGGTTTTGTGGACGGTTTCTATTATAAACCAAGAGTGGACATGGAGACCCTCCAGCAGTACCATGAGGGGATCATTGCCCTGAGCGCCTGCCTGGCCGGAGAAGTGCAGCGGTATCTGGTGCGTGGCTTTTACGAGGAAGCGAAGCAGGCGGCGTTAAAATATGAGAGAGTTTTTGGCACAGGTAATTTCTTCCTGGAATTGCAGGATCATGGGATCCCACAGCAGAAGACGGTGAACCAGCAGCTTCTGCGTATGAGCCGGGAAATTGGGATCGATCTGGTGGTCACCAATGACGTGCATTACACCTATGCGGAGGATGCGGCGTCTCACGACATCCTGCTGTGTATTCAGACGGGAAAGAAACTGGCGGATGAAGACCGTATGCGCTATGAGGGCGGACAATACTATGTGAAATCGCCGGAAGAGATGGAGGCGTTGTTTCCTTATGCCAGGGAAGCATTGGAAAATACCCATAAGATCGCTCAGCGCTGCCATGTGGAGATTGAGTTTGGCGTAACGAAGCTGCCGAAGTTCGATGTGCCGGAGGGCTATACTTCCTGGGAATACCTGAATAAGCTTTGCTTTGAGGGACTTGAGCGGCGGTATCAGCCTGTGACGAAGGAATTGAAAGAACGGCTGAACTATGAGCTGGGCGTGATCCGGACCATGGGCTATGTGGATTATTTCCTGATCGTCTGGGATTTTATCCGATATGCCAGGGATAATGATATTATGGTTGGTCCGGGACGGGGGTCTGCGGCTGGAAGCCTGGTGGCTTATACTCTGGGCATTACGAAGCTGGATCCCATCAAATATAATCTGCTGTTTGAGCGTTTCCTGAATCCGGAACGAGTGTCCATGCCGGATATTGACGTGGATTTCTGCTTTGAACGGCGCCAGGAAGTCATTGATTATGTGGTGCGAAAATACGGAAAAGACCGGGTGGTGCAGATCGTCACTTTCGGTACGCTGGCAGCCCGGGGCGTGATCCGGGATGTGGGACGGGTAATGGATCTGCCCTACAATCTCTGCGATACCATCGCAAAAATGGTGCCGATGGAGTTGAACATTACCATTGATAAAGCGCTTACCATGAGCCAGGAACTTCGCACCATGTATGAGGCGGATGAACAGATCCATACGCTGATCGATATGGCTAAGCGCCTGGAAGGGCTGCCCAGACACACGTCTATGCATGCGGCAGGCGTGGTCATCAGCCAGAGATCGGTGGATGAGTATGTGCCTCTTTCCAGGGCTTCCGACGGTTCCATCACGACCCAGTTTACCATGACGACACTGGAAGAACTGGGACTGCTGAAGATGGATTTTCTGGGGCTGCGCACTCTGACAGTGATTCAGAATGCGGTGAAGCTGGCGGAAAAGAGCACCGGTATTTCGTTAGATATGGATCAGATTGACTATGACGATAAGGCAGTACTGTCTTCTCTGGGAACAGGCAAGACGGATGGGGTGTTCCAGCTGGAGAGCGCTGGAATGAAGAGTTTCATGAAAGAGCTAAAGCCCCGGTCGATGGAGGATGTGATCGCAGGAATCTCCCTGTATCGTCCCGGCCCCATGGATTTCATTCCCCAGTACATCCGTGGAAAGAACAATCCGGATACCATCACTTATGATTGCCCGCAGCTTCAACCGATTCTGGAACCTACTTACGGGTGCATCGTTTATCAGGAGCAGGTCATGCAGATCGTGCGGGATCTGGGGGGATATACCCTGGGACGCAGTGATCTGGTGCGCCGCGCTATGTCCAAGAAAAAAGCGGCGGTGATGGCAAAGGAGCGCCAGAACTTTGTCTACGGTAATGAAGAAGAACATGTGCCCGGATGTATCGCCAATGGGATCAGCGAGCAGACGGCAAACAAAATATATGATGAGATGACGGATTTCGCCAAATATGCGTTCAACAAATCCCATGCAGCGGCCTATGCGGTGGTCTCCTATCAAACTGCCTGGCTGAAATATTATTATCCGGTGGAGTTTATGGCGGCTCTGATGACATCGGTTATCGACAATCCGGGAAAGGTGGCGGAATATATCATGACCTGCCGCCAGATGGGAATCGGTATCCTTCCGCCGGATATTAACCAAGGGGAGGGCGTATTCTCTGTCACTGGCCGGCAGATACGCTACGGGCTTTCCGCTATCAAGAGCGTGGGGCGTCCGGTGATTGAGTCCATTCTGGAGGAGAGGAACCGGGGCGGCAGATTTACGAACCTGAAGAACTTTATTGAGCGCCTTTCCGGCAAGGAAGTGAACAAGAGAACCATTGAGAGCTTTATTAAGGCTGGAGCCCTGGACAGCCTGGGAGGCACCAGAAGGCAGCTGATGATGGCTTATGCCCAGGTGATGGACAGTGTGGCGCAGGAGAGAAAATCTTCCATCAGCGGTCAGATGTCTCTGTTTGACCTGATGGGAGAGGAAGAAAAGCAGGAGTACTCCATTCAGCTTCCGGATGTGGGCGAATTCGACAAGAGTCAGCGCCTGGCCTTCGAGAAAGAGGTGCTGGGAATTTACGTCAGCGGTCATCCGCTGGAGGAATATGAGAGCGTATGGCGAAAGAATATTTCAGCTTTGTCCTCAGACTTTGCGCTGGATGAAGAACTGGGGCAGCCAAAGATCCAGGACGGGATCAAGGCAGTGATCGGCGGCATCGTGGAGAGCAAGACCGTAAAATATACCAAGACCAACAAGACCATGGCTTTTTTCCTGTTGGAGGATCTGGTGGGTACGGTAGAGGTGGTGGTGTTCCCCAGAGATTACGAAAAATATCATCATCTGATCAATGAGGACGCCAGACTGTTTGTCCAGGGACGCGTCTCAGGGGAGGACGACAAGGCCAGCAAACTGATTTGCGAAAAAATCTGGGCTTTCGAGGAAGTGCCACGGGATGTGTGGCTCCAGTTTGATACAATGGAGGCCTTCGCAAAGCAGGAGCAAAAATTGTACCAGATGATCTATTCCAGCGACGGTAAGGATCAGATCGTGATCTATGTGAAAAATCCCAAGTCGGTCAAGCGTTTGGGAGAGCGTTACAGTATACAGGCTTCGGGAGAACTGCTTCGGACTTTGATAGAGACATTCGGGGAAGCAAATGTGCGGGTCACAGAGGGGAAAAGATAGGAAGCTTATATTTACAAATAATAGGAAATGGAATAGAATGAGGGTATAAAGGTGGTATGGCTGCACTCTGGGGAGTGCTTATCATAAGGACAGGAGGAAACCAGATATGGCTGCAAAAATTAATACGATCGGTGTACTGACCAGCGGCGGAGATGCGCCGGGCATGAATGCCGCGATACGGGCGGTAGTTCGCAAGGCTATTTCTCAGGGCATGAACGTAAAGGGAATCTATCAGGGGTATAAGGGATTGCTCAATGAGGAGATTGTAGATCTGACGGCCCGGGACGTATCAGATACGATTTCCAAAGGGGGCACACTGCTTTATACAGCCCGCTGTCAGGAATTCCGCACCGAAGAGGGACAGAATCAGGGAGCGGAAATCTGCAGAAAGCACGGTATTGAGGGACTGGTGGTCATTGGCGGCGACGGTTCTTTTCAAGGAGCCCAGAAACTGGCGGCCAGAGGCATCAATACCATCGGCGTTCCGGGCACTATCGATCTGGACATTGCCTGTACTGAGTACACTATCGGATTTGATACGGCGGTGAATACAGCCATGGAAGCCATTGACAAAGTGCGGGATACATCCACTTCCCATGAGCGCTGCAGCATCATTGAAGTGATGGGCAGAAACGCCGGGTATATCGCGCTGTGGTGCGGCATTGCCAACGGCGCAGAGGATGTGCTTCTGCCTGAACTTTACGATTATGACGAACAGAAGCTGATCAACAATATTATCCAGAACAGGAAACGAGGAAAGAAGCATCATATCATCATCAACGCCGAGGGTATTGGCCACTCCAGCAGTATGGCCAGGCGAATCGAAGCGGCTACCGGCGTAGAGACCAGGGCCACCATCCTCGGACATATGCAGCGAGGCGGCAGCCCTACCTGCAAGGATCGTGTCTACGCATCCATGATGGGAGCTTACGCGGCGGATCTGCTGGCAGAGGGCAAGAGCAACCGGGTGGTAGGATACCGCAACGGAGAGTATGTGGATTTTGATATCGACGAGGCATTGGCGATGCAGAAAGAACTGCCGGACTATATGGTGCGGGTAAGCAAAGCGTTGAGCATATGATAAGATCAGGGTCAAAAGCCGCAGAGCAACGGACCAATTCGTGATGTTATCATATGAATATCTTAGATTACAGAGGATTCCAAATTTGATTACCAGTTCATCTAATATTCAAATAAAGAATTTGATACAATTAAAAAAGAAATCCAAAGAGCGCAGCCGCCAGGATGTCTTTCTGGCGGAGGGCGTAAAAATGTTTCGGGAAGTGCCCCGGGAGCGTCTGCAGAAGGTGTATGTGTCGGCCGGATTTTATGAAGATCCAAAGCACAGAGAGCTTTTGAGCAATGTGGATCATGAGGTGGTATCGGACAGTGTCTTTGATGCCATCTCGGACACGAGAACGCCCCAGGGCATTCTCTGCGTAGTAAAGCAGTTCCATTATGACCTGAAGGATCTGACAAGAGGAGAATCACCCCTGTGCGTGGTATTGGAAAATCTGCAGGATCCGGGAAATTTGGGAACGATATTTCGTACAGCGGAGGGGGCAGGCGTCTCCGGGATCCTTTTGAGCAGGGACAGTGTTGATCTGTATAATCCTAAGGTGATTCGCTCTACTATGGGTTCTGTTTACCGGATGCCTTTTTATTACACAGATAATCTGCATGCAGTGCTGCGGGATTGGAAAGAGCAGGGTATAGCTCTGTACGCAGCTCATTTAAAAGGAAACCATACTTACGACCATGAGGATTATCGGAAATCCTCCGCTTTTCTCATTGGAAATGAGAGCCAGGGGCTGACGGAGAAAACTGCCGGTATGGCGGATCATTACATTCGTATTCCTATGAGTGGTCAGGTGGAGTCCCTGAATGCTGCGGTAGCGGCGGCTATTTTGATGTATGAAGCACGAAGACAAAAATTTACTTGACAAACCTCTGTATATGAATTAGAATAAATCCGTAACAAGATTTAACAAAATTGTAATAATTATTACAAAACTGGGTACGACCTGATGAATTCAGAAGGTTTATACAGGGGAGGTTATTTAAATATGAAGAACAAGATGAGGCGCCTGATGATCTGTCTGGCTGGCACGATGGCATTTTCGCTGAACACAGGGATGCTTGCTATGGCAGAGGAAGACACGACAGAAGAAGTTACGGAAACCAGCTCAGAGGAGGAGTCCGAGTGGGAAACGGAAGATGACTTTGAGGGGGTTGACGGGAATAAGCGGTTTGCCATCCCCATTTCTGACATGACCGACGAGAAATGGGACAAGCTGGCTATGACGAACGACGATAAGGTGGAGACCGGCATCAATATTCGTGATGAAGCCAACGAAGAAGGGACCGTGATGGCCTGCATTTATCGCGGCGGCGCAGTGGAAGTTCTGGACAAGGGTGAGACCTGGACAGAAGTGAAATCAGGTATTGTAGTGGGCTATATTAAAAATGAGTATCTGACATATGGCACAGATATTAAGGATATGGTAGACCATTACGGCATCGATGGTGTTGAAGCGAACTGGGATGATGTCCATGTGTTTGCAGAGCCCGATGCTAATGCTGAAATTATCCATATAGCAAATGCTGGTGATGTGTTCACCATGGTAGAAGACCAGGGACACTGGCTTACCATCAAACTGGATGGAAAGCTGTTTGAAGATGAAGTGACAGAGGATGGAGAAGTGATCAAAGCAGAGGATCGGCTGGCTTATGTTTCCATTGAAGATGTAACCAAGGTAGTGCTGGTGGACGAGGCGGTTCCTATGGAAGAATACTTTAGCGAATCAGAACATGAAGAGACGGAAGACGAATATGCAGATACTTCTTCTGGTTCCGATAATTCTTCTTATACAGACGGCAGTTCAGGAACCGGTTCCTATAGTTACACACCGACCCCATCCACACCGGCTCCGTCCACGGGCGGCAGTACCGGCGCAAGCGGCAGCAACACCGATACAACGACGACAACGGATAACACCGATGATGATAATGACGATTATGAGGAAGATGATGGGGGAGACGACACCTACTATGATGACGGCAGTTATGACAGCTATGACGATGGAGAAGATGTGGAAGAAGTAGATGATGCCGAAGAGTACACAGATGATGCCGCAGCTTCCTATACAGAGGATTATACCTATTCTGAGGATTATACGGAGAATTATTCTGAAACCTACACGGAGAGCTACACAGAATATTATACAGAGTCCTATACGGAGGATTACACAGCGACATCGGAAGATTACAGTTATACCGGTTCTGATGACTTAGATCTGCTGGCAGCTATCATCTACTGTGAGGCGGGCAATCAGAGTTATGAGGGGATGGTAGCTGTAGGAGCAGTGGTAATGAACCGTGTGAACAGCTCTTCCTTCCCAAACACGATCAGTGAGGTTATCTATCAAAGCGGTCAGTTTACTCCGGCATATTCCGGAACTCTGACCAGCGCCCTGGCAAACGGCGTCCCCAGCGCCTGCTATGAAGCTGCTTCTGCGGCGATAAACGGTGAAAATCCGGTAGGCGGAGCCTTGTACTTTAATACAGGTTCCGGCTTAGGTGTGAAGATAGGAGCCCACCAGTTTTTCTAAAATGACTTAAAACAGATGAATTCCAATAAAAAAGTCCTGCTTCCCCGCAGGACTTTTTTTCGGGGCTGTTGCAAAATACAGGTAAGGGGTTTAGCGTATCCATATGTATGCCTTTTGGGACGCCCACTATGTAATGACGGCTTGTAAGGAATAATGCCTGATGAAAACATAGTTTCCGACCTTCACTTTGCTGCGTTACATTTGCCCGGACATCGTTCGCGATAAAAGCGTTTGCTCCTCGTCCGGGCACGTAACTTGCAAAGCTCAGTCAGAAACC
>CADCMM010000065.1 GCA_902802515.1 uncultured Lachnospiraceae bacterium | reverse complement strand
TCTTTTTCCGCTCCAGCGCTCGTTTCCGCCCATAATCCCCGCCTCGTAGGGGTCGCCGTATATGATAAACACTTTATCGACATCATATCCTGTTTTGATATTGATTATCAGGTGGTCATTATCTAGACAATAGCAGTACTGTTCTGACATTCTGTGATATATGGCACTTCTGTCCATTATAATTCTCCTTTAGGAAAACGTTTTCCGCAACAAGCAAACTATAACCTAAAACCAATTTTTGGTCAATACCCAGTTTTCTTTTCAGCGCAAAAAGGGGCTGTCGCTTTAGATTAGTGCGACAGCCCCAGATGCACATATATTCTATATTGTTATCCGATCTTCCAGCCGATTGCCTGCCGTCTGGAATCCACAAATTTTCTGTAGATGCCCTCCTGTGCCATCAGCTCGTCATGCGTTCCACACTGGGCGATCCGTCCCTTATCCACAACAAAAATCTGATCCGCGTTTCGCACCGTCTTGAGCCGATGCGCGATCATCAGGATCGTCTTTTCTTTGGTCAGCGCTTCCACGGCTTCCATCAGATCCTTTTCGTTCTCCGGATCGACATTCGCTGTCGCTTCATCCAGGATGATAATCGGTGCGTCTTTCATAATTGCCCTCGCAATCGAAATGCGCTGTTTTTCACCTCCGGACAGGGATGCCCCTTTCTCACCGATCACCGTTTCGTATCCTTCGGGGAGCTGCATGATAAAGTCGTGGCAGCAAGCCTTCTTCGCCGCTGCCACCACCTCCTCCATTGAGGCGTCCGGCCGACCGAAACGAATATTGTTCGCCACAGTGTCATGAAACAGATAGACATTCTGGAACACAAAACTGAAGTTTTCCATGAGAGAGTCCATCGAATACTCCTTTACATCTTTGCCGTCCAGGGATATCCTGCCCTTCTGCACATCCCAGAATCTTGCAACCAGGTGGCAGAGGGTCGTTTTTCCGCCCCCGGATGGTCCTACAAACGCCGCGGTCGTCTTTTCCGGTATAGAGAGCGTCACATCGTCGATGATCTTCTTTTTGTCATACGCAAAATCGACATGTTCTGCTTCAATGCTGCGCATCTTTGGCTGATAGTCCGCCCCGCTGATATCCATCGGAGGAAGATCCAGTATTTCCTGTCCTCTTGTCACGCTGATATCCACCATCCGGAGAAGCGATGAGTAAGCGCCCATCGTTTCCAGGCCCGCAAATACATGGAAGGCCATGATCGCCATGATTACCGTCACCAGCAGGCTCATGCTGCCCTCCAGATAGAAACCGATGGAAGCGAGAAGAATAACCACTCCGGTCAGCTTCAGGATCACATTCTGTAGCGGAATATACCGGTTCGCCGCCATTTCCAGCTCCGTGTTCAGGCGGGATGCCTCTCTGATCGTATCATCCAGTTTTTCTCTGGACTTGCCGACCATGTTGTAAGCCTTCACCTCCGTAATCCCCTGAATGTATTCCAGTATGCCGGATACCAGATGAACGTCGGCTGTTTCTTTCCTGGTAAAGAGTTTTTCATTGTTCTTCTGCATCGTGTGATTAACAATGGCAAAAAGCGCGATGCCGATCAAGGAAATCAGACCGATACGCCAATCGAAAATCAGAATCAGCAGTACGATAATTGCGGTATTTAAAAGTCCCTGTGTCGTCAGCATCACGACCCTTGTCGCGGTATCACCCAACTGTTCCATCGTATTCGTCGTAACAGATGTGATCCTTCCAAGGCTGTTCTCGTTAAAGTATCCCATCGGAAGATAACGCAAATGCTCCGCGATGGAGATACGCTTTCCGGCACACTCTCTATACCCCGCTTTGCACTGCATCATGACCGATCTGGCGCGAGCGAGCGCTTCCAGAACAGCAGCGCTGAGAAGGATCAAAAAACCATAGAAGATCGTTCTTCCTGTTGCCGCTCCATTAATGAAATCATTCAGCACCAGTCCGATGGCAGGGTATTTCATGCCGTTTAATACCGCCATCAAAACTCCAAGACCCAAAGATCGATAGAACAGATTCCTGTTTTTCTTTGCGCAGAAGGCAAAGAATTTCTTTAATGTTGCAATCATTCTGCTACACCTCCTTCTTCCGTATCTTTCGCATAAATATGGGCTTCCCACATCTTTTTGTAAAGTGCGCTCTCCTTTAGAAGCTCGGTGTGCGTTCCCTTTGCCGCGATCTCCCCATCCCGGATGACAACGATCTGGTCAGAGTCGATGATCGTGGAAAGTCTATGCGCTATCACAATGAGCGTTTTTCCCTTTGCAAGCCGGGACACAGCATTTTGGATCACCGCCTCATTTTCCGGGTCGGTGTAGGCAGTCGCCTCATCCAGGATCAGGATCGGCGCGTCCTTCATCATCGCCCGGGCGATGGAGATACGCTGACGCTCCCCTCCAGACAGATGCGCGCCGCTGCCGCCCACGATCGTATCAAAACCGTTCTCCAGATTCAGGATAAAATCGTAGCAGCCACTGTCCTTCGCAATCTGCTCCACTTCCTCGTCCGTTGCGGACGGTTTGCCCATGCGGATATTCTCCCGAATGGTGGTGTCAAACAGGAATGTCTCCTGCGACACATACGCCACCTGCATATTATAGTCCGCGAGCGTCATCTCCCGGATATCAGTTCCTCCGATTTTTATACTTCCGCTGCTCACATCCCAGAGCGAAGCGATCAGTCTGGCAATGGTAGATTTTCCGCTGCCGGACGGTCCAACAAGAGCAGTCACACTGCCCTCCGGTATCGTCAGGTTGATCCCGTGCAGAATTTCCTTGTCCTTATATCCGAAGCGCACCTCTTTCAGTGCAACGTCATATCCGCTTTGTCCCTCTTTGCTCTTTTCCGGGCGTTCCAGTTCCGGCAGTTCCAGGATAGAATCAATCTCACCAAAAATGGACGTTGCCTTGCCAATATCATCGTTATACCCCATGATCGTGATCAGCGGTGTGACAAGCCCCATCGACAGGATGAGTATGGCAACGAAATCAGCCAGTGCCAGTGAACCGTGCAGCGCAAACAACGCACCAATAGGAAGAACTGCCAGCACGGTTGCCGGTGCTACTACCATCGCCAAAGAGAACGGCACGATACAGGCGCGCATCCATTCCACGAAGCTGTCCGCGTTGTCCTTTGCGGCATCGGCAAATTTCTGATAGGAGCTTTCCGTCTTCCCGAATGCCTTGATGACCTCAATTCCGTTAATGTATTCCACCGCTGTCTCGTTCAGCGCTTTGGTCGTGTCCTGCGTCCGCTTGAAGTTGGTATCATAATCTTTGAACATCAGACTCATGCACACCATAGCGACCGGAAGCGTCACAAGAGAAATCAGCGCCATTCTCCAGTCAATCGTCAGCAAATAGAGAAACATCAGAACCGGAGCCGCTATGTTCGAGGTGAATTCCGGCACCACATGGGCCAGTGTCGGCTCGATGGAATCGACCCGCTCTACCACAATATTCTTTAGTGCGCCGGATGACATATCCAGCACAGTGCCAAGCGGCAGCCTTGTCAGCTTATCACACAGTTTCTCACGGATGTTTCCGATCACCCGGAACGTTGTTCTATGTGAAGTATTGGTGGACAGGGTATGGAACACGATCCGTAATACCCAGCATGCGGCCATGCACGCTCCTTCCAGCAGATAGGTTTTGAACTCCCTCTCTCCCGAAAAGAGTTTCTTGACCATATCTCCCATCAGCAGAAATGGCAGCATGGAAAAGGCAACGCCGATCAGCGCATACACAATGCTCTTACCGTAATATTTTTTGTCACTTCCTGCAAATTTCAGAATGTACTGCAGGAGATTATTTTGTTTTGTCTGACCTCCCATCATCGGTCTCCTTTCTCAGTGCGGCTGGCTTCGATATTCTTTTGGTGTCATGCCGCATTTTTTCTTAAACGCTGCTGAAAACTTTCCTGCGCTTTCATAACCCACGAGAAATGCGATATCGCCGATACTTATTTCAGGCTTTCCGATCAGCATTTCCTGCGCCCTCTGTATCCGGTATTCTTTCAACCATGTATAGATCGGTTTCCCATAAATGCTTTTGAAGCAGTTTTTCAAAGCCGTCGGCGACAGTTCAAACCGCTTTGCGAGCTCCTCTATGGTATAATTTCGGCTTAAATCCTCCGTGATCAGGCGCATAGCTGCATTCGTTTTTTCCACCTGGTCTTTGTAAAAATAAGTCTTTTCTCCTGCATCATGTTTCTCCAGCGCGGTCAGGCATACAAGCAATTCCAGTACCTTTGCCCTGAAATATGCCTGTTTGGCTTTTTCCGGCACATGATAAAGGTCCGTAAACAGCCGCTTCAGCGTTTCGTTATCTTTATCAATAAAATATCCCTCCTTGCCGCAGAACTTTTCCCGTATTCCGGCAAGGTCAATCGGTATGCCCGCGGCCTCCTCAAGGAGTGTCTTTTCCGCAAGCTCGTTTTCAAATCCAATGGTAATCCCATGAAAGTGGTTCGTTGGAAATCTCGCCACGCCTTTATGGTGCACCCTGGAATCGATGCACACGCTTCCTGCGTTCTTGACCTGACAAAAGCCGTTATCGCACTCCATCGTCAGGCTTCCCTCCCGGCAGTAGTCAATAGCGAGAACCGTCTCTGCCGCCTGATACAGGGAATCGTAGTAGGACATATGAAAGTCGTTGTACATCAGATACACACCTGCAAACACCTGATGAATGATCATATCTCCCTCTCCGGTCTCGTTTTCGACCCGGATAATGATACAGTCATCGCTTTGGGCAAGCAAGCGGAACGCCCCGTTCTTTCCAAAGCTCCGGAATGCGTCCCATATGTTCTGTTCTTCGTTTTTCATGGCATCATCCTCTCCAGCAGGACAACTTCATCGCAGCAGTTTTGAATGAACTCGCTGTCATGTGTCACAGTCACAATGGTTCTACCTTCCTTTTTCAGGCGGTTTAAGATATCCGCCACCAGCTTCATATGTACCTGGTCAAGACCGCTCGTCGGTTCATCCAGAAGAAGAAGCTTTCGGTTCGACGCCACCCCGCAGGCAATTGCAAGGCGCTGTTTCTGACCTCCTGAGAGCGACATCGGATGCCGCTGGGCAAAAGGAAGCAATTTCACTTCCTCCAGAATTCTCTTTGCTTCTTCCTCGTCCTCCCTGGGCATACTGATCAGCACTTCGTCCAGCACAGATTCCGTGAAGAGCTGATGATTTGCATCCTGCATAACCATAAAGATTTCTTTCAGCCGCGCCCTGCTATTATAGGCTTTATCTCCCATCCACATGATCCCTTTGTTCTTTCGGATGCCACAGAGGCACTCCAGAAAGGTGGTTTTTCCGACTCCGTTTGCACCGACGATTGCCGTTACCGATGCAGACTTTAAATCCATCTCCCGGATGCGCAGCACCGGTCTCTTGTCGCGATAGGCGTAGGTGAAATCTGTCAGTTTGATATCGCCGCTTTCCACTGGTCCTCTCTTCTCTGACACAAGCTCCAACGGGGCAATCCGTTCCAATGACCGGAGGCCGCACGCAGTACAATCCTCCGCAGTAAATCGGGCAAGTTCCTCTCCGTACAGTTCCCGGTTAATGCGGCCATCCTTCAAAATCACAACGCGATCCGCCAGATCCCAGATGTAATTAATCCGATGCTCGGCGATCAGTACCGTTTTTCCTTCCGCTTTCCAGCAGGCGATGAGCTGCCTCAAATCTTCCGCCGCATCATAATCCAAATTGGCCGACGGCTCATCGAGCAGAATGATCTCCGGCCGGAGGACATCGATTGAAGCACAAGCTATTTTCTGTTTTTCTCCCCCTGAAAGTTCAAATATATCCCGATCCATCAAGCTCTTGATCTTGAAATTCCTGACCGTCCTGTCAATGCGCGAGAGGATCTCCGCTTCCGGCATAGCAATATTTTCGCAGCCGAATGCCAGCTCGCTTGTCGTATCTACGTTAAAGAACTGGGAACGCGGATTTTGGAACACTGTCCCTACCTTTCCCACAAGGTCATAGATGCCTTTCTTTGCAATGCTCTTTCCATCCACCGTGATCTCGCCGCTTCGCTCACCGGCATAAAATTCCGGGATCAGGCCATTCAACAAACGAAGCAATGTTGATTTGCCGCAGCCGGAGGGGCCAGTCAGCAAAACGCATTCGCCGTCCGGAATCGTAAGCGATATATCTTTTAGACTATTTTCATCAGGATTTGCGGCGTACGCAAAGCTGACCTGTTCAAAACGAATCATCTTATCACTCCTATGATCCAGTAAGCACACGACACAAGTATCAGCAGGAAGATACCGTAGTCTGCCGCTCCAAACCCGATATGGCAGATATTCGTGCGTTTTCTGGATATTCCAAGTCCTCTTGTCAGGGCGGAGGCGGACAGTTCATCTCCGATCTTCGCACTGCACGCAAGCATGGGAACCATTCTGTATTCCACCATCCTGGATGCCTTGCCGCCGCCAAAACCGATCCCCCGCATTTTCATAGCTGCACGGATAGAGGCATTTTCCTCGCGAACGGTCGGGAAGAAACGGAACATCACGCACATGGGAATGGTCAGTTCGTCCGGCGCATGCATTCTCTCCATCGCAGCCTTAAACTCGCTAACCTTTGTCGTTCGGATTACATAAGAACCCATCAGGAAGGCAGGGAGAAAACGGCTGATCAGCAGAATCAGAATCATCATGAGTACTGCCATCGCCCCGCGCATTCCCGGAAACAGAAACGTTTTAAAGCACTCTGTCGCGGCAAAAACAAGCATGCCTGTCACAAATGTCTGATACCGTTTGGAAACCAGCAGTAATAAGAACGGTAAAATGGCGAATGCCAGGCGAAACCAGGAAAGACGTTCTCCGCCAGTATCTGCGAGCACAAAAAAGGCTTCCGCAAAAACAAGCAATAATTTTGTACGGGGATCAAGCGTAAAACCCGGTTTCTTTCCCTGCATCAGACGATACCTGCTTTCAGAAAGTGCTTCTTTAAGAGTTTCTTTCCAATCAGACCGCCGAGAATGCCAAAGACAAATGTCATAACCAGCAAAGCAGGGAACATCCAGTTCGGCGTCATCCGCATAACTGCATCTGCATATTCCTGTCCATAACTTGCACGATCTGCAAAATACTGTTCTCTTTGCAGGAACAACGGCAGATAATTTCCGCAGGCCCACAGCGGGAATACACCGGCAGTCAGCACTGCCGCTCTCATGCTCTTATATCCGCCGCTCCGATACACCAGTTCTGAGAGAAGCCCGGTAAGAATAGAGAACGGAATCGGCATCCATGTCATGCCGGTAACAAACATCAAAATGCCCATGATGGCACTCATGATTAGTATCATTCCCGGTTTCTTTACTCTGGTGAGGAACATCATGAATGGGATTCCGCAGATCAGCCCGTACATCGATGACAACAGCAACAACATCACGGGAATGAGCCCGGTAAATGCCAATGCCAGTGAAATCACAAAATAAATAGCGGAATAAATTCCGATGTTGATGAGATCCCGTCCTGTTAGTCCTTTTTTTTCACTCATTGCAATCATTTCCTTTCCTTATTTTAGTTAGTTTTTCCTAACAAACAGGGATACTATATCATATCAGACGCCAAACGAATAGTCCATTCAGACATTTTTATTCCATTCGGATTACTTTTTCCGGTAGCAATACAACTTAACTATTATAATAATCAAAAATGATTCCTGGACTATGGTATAGATGGATATGAGATCGTGTTTGAAAGATTGAGAGAGAAAACGCAGAGCAATCATTGATGCCCTGCGTTTTTTTATAAAAGTAATTTTGTTTTATACATCCAGTTTCATGTCACCGAATTTGATCCAGCCCTTCTTCCGCATAAATTCGGATACTGCAAAGGAAATGACTGCCGGAAGGAGAAACTGCAGCAGAATGATTTTAATAAGAACGACTGCGGCAGAGTCGTAGGCAATCATCGTCTGCCAGGTCATAATCTGCCCTACGAAGCCGGCAGAGCCCATACCGGAGCCAGTGGCGTTGCACTGCATATTCACCAGCATGGTACCTACAGGACCGAGGATCGCGCTTGAAACAATGGCTGGAAGCCAGATAATGGGTTTTCGCACGATATTCGGCACCTGCAGCATAGAGGTTCCAACGCCCTGAGCGACCAATCCGCCTATCTTGTTTTCCCTGTAACTTGCCACAGCAAAGCCAACCATATTGCAGCAGCATCCAATAACAGCTGCACCGGCAGCAAGACCAGAGAGGTTCAGGATGATACCAAGTGCTGCTGAACTGATCGGGAGAGTCAGGATCATGCCCATCAGGACTGATACAATGATGCCCATCAAGAACGGCTGCTGTTCTGTTCCCCAGTTAATAATATTTCCCAGTCCTGTCATGAAAGAGGAAATAGGCGGTCCTAAAATCAGTCCTACGGCCGAACCGGAGAGAATCGTTACCAGGGGGGTAACAAGAATATCAACCTTTGTTTTGCCGGAAAACAGGTGTCCGAGTTCAATACCTACAAGAGCTGCAATAAATGCGCCCAACGGCTCTCCCGGTCCCGCAAAAACCATATTTCCTTCTACGAGAACCGTACCTGCAAGCAGCTTGCTTGCGTAGCCGCCTACCATACCGGCAGTAGCGGCGGAAAAAGTTACCAGTGGACTTTCTTTAAATTTGTAGGCAACACCGATACCAATGCCGGCGCTCGTCATCGCTGCAGCGACTTTGCCTATGACAAACAGCATATCTCCGTAATACCCGCCGATCAGCGTGCCGATCTGCTGAATGATCGTGCCAATGATCAGTGTTGAGAAAAGGCCCAGAGCCATGCCGCTGAGACCGTCAATAAAAATGTGGTTTAACAGTTTCTTTAATGCTTTCATTTTTGGATTCCTTTCTTCCTTTCTATTTACCTGACTGCCGGATCGTTCTTTCTTCCTCTTATCCGGTCTGTCAGTACGTATATCATCAATGATTTTTCTATAATCATTTTTGATATAAACGTCAAAGTTTAATTGAACGATGCGCCTTTTGCATATGGCGCACCCCATCGGTCGGGTTTGCGGAGCAAAACGGCCGAAATGCGAAGCTGAACGGTCAGTTAGCCTTTGCTTGATGTCGCAGTCTCCGA
>CADCMM010000064.1 GCA_902802515.1 uncultured Lachnospiraceae bacterium | reverse complement strand
ATCCGTGTGATGATGGGAAGCCGGGTGTCCCTGATCGTCGGACTGGTGGCGGCTGTCATCATTCTGGTGATCGGATCCATTTTCGGTTCCATAGCTGCGTTTTTCGGCGGTTGGGTGGATATCCTGATGATGCGCATCGTGGATATTATCTATACCATACCGGATGTACTGCTGATCGTACTTTTGTCCTTTGCATTGAAAGCGCCCTTGGAGGCGCTGGCACAGAAGCCGGGCTTTGGGTGGATCCAGGTCATGGGACGTAATTTGATCAGTATCTTTATTGTGTTCGCCCTGCTTTACTGGGGCGGTATGGCCCGCATGGTGAGGAGCCAGATCCTTACGTTGAAGGAGAGCGAGTATGTGACAGCTGCCCGGGCATTGGGGGCTTCGAACGCGCGGATCATCAAGAAACATCTGCTGACAAACTGTATCGGCACATTGATCGTTACTACAACGCTGCAGATTCCGTCCTCTATTTTTACAGAGAGCTTCCTTAGCTTTCTGGGATTGGGCGTGGCCGTGCCGATGCCATCTCTGGGCAGTCTGGCCAGCGACGCGATCAATGGACTGAATACCTATCCGTACTTGCTGTTTATCCCGGCGATATTGATCAGTCTGATCATTCTGAGCTTCAATCTGCTGGGCGATGGCCTTCGGGATGCCTTTGACCCCAAGATGAAAAATTAAGAGAGGAGCACTGAACTGATGAGTGAATTTCTGGTAAATATAGAACATGAGCGTCTCTCCTTTTTCACACCGGTAGGAGAGGTCAAGGCGCTGAACGATGTCTCGTTTCATATCAAGGAGGGAGAAGTGCTGGGCATCGTGGGTGAGAGCGGTTCAGGAAAATCTGTGACAGCCTACAGTCTGATGGGGCTGACTGCGTATCCGGGCAAACTGCTGGGCGGCACGCTGGATTTCAACGGCCACCGCATCAATGATATGACAGAAAAAGAGATGCAGAAGATGCGGGGAAATGAGGTTTCCATTATCTTCCAGGATCCTATGACCAGTTTGAACCCGGTATATACGATCGGAAACCAGATCCGTGAGGTGTTAAAACTTCATACGAATAAGACGAAGAAGGAAATTCAGGAAAGAGCCGTGGAACTGCTGGAACTGGTGGGCATTAACGAGCCGAAGAAGCGCCTGAAGCAGTATCCGCATGAGCTTTCCGGTGGTATGCGGCAGCGTGTGATGATCGCCATTGCGCTGGCCTGTGAACCGAAACTTCTGATTGCCGACGAACCTACCACAGCGTTGGATGTGACGATTCAGGCACAGATTCTGGAATTGATGATGGAGTTAAAAGATAAACTGGGTATGGCAATCATGATGATTACCCATGATCTGGGTGTGGTGGCCAGCATGTGTGACCACATTGCGGTTATGTATGCCGGCAATATCGTGGAGTACGGCACAACGGATGATATTTTTTATCGACCGAAACATGAGTATACCAAAGGCTTGATCCGCAGTATTCCACGAATGGACACTACAGAGCATGAGCGCCTGATCCCCATTGAAGGAACTCCGGTGGATCTTTTAAATCCCCCGAAGGGATGTCCTTTTGCATCACGGTGCGACAACTGTATGCGTATCTGCCTGCGGGAGAAGGCACCGGTGATCCATTTTGATGATGTGCATTATTCCACCTGCTGGATGAACCAGAAAGCCGAGCTGGAAGGAGGGACAAAGCAGTGAACGAAGAATTACTCAGAGTAGAACATCTTTACCAGTATTTTCCGGCAGGAGGGCATGGGAAAAATAAAAAGTATGTGCAGGCAGTAGATGACGTGTCTTTCTTTATCAACAAAGGAGAAACGCTGGGGCTGGTGGGCGAGTCCGGCTGTGGAAAAACCACTACGGGCCGTTCTCTGCTGCGTCTGTATGAGCCGACAAAAGGCAGGATCATTTATGACGGGAAGGTATTATTTGACAGTGGAAATGTGCCGCTGACAAATGAGGATGGCATAGAAGTGATGGAAAACGGCAAACCGAAATTCGGGAAGAAGACGACAGTGGATATGAAACCATATCGACGGGAAATGCAGATCGTATTTCAGGATCCTTACGCCAGCCTGGATCCCCGCATGACGGTGGGCGATATCGTGGGAGAGGCTATTGACATCCATGGGCTGGCGGCGAACAAACAGGAGCGCTATGACAAGATACAGAAACTTCTGGAGTGTGTCGGTCTGAACTCGGAACACGCGAATCGCTATCCCCATGAATTTTCGGGAGGTCAGCGTCAGCGTGTCGGCATTGCCCGTGCCTTGGCTGTAGATCCGAAATTTATCGTCTGCGATGAGCCGATTTCTGCTCTGGACGTATCCATCCAGGCACAGGTAGTCAATATGTTTGAGGACTTACAGCAGCAGATGGGACTGACCTATTTGTTCATTGCTCATGATCTGTCTGTAGTGAAACATATTTCTAACCGTATTGGTGTGATGTATCTGGGCAAACTGGTAGAACTGGCGGACAGCAATGAACTGATTTTCCATAACGTCCATCCCTACACCAGAAGCCTGATTTCCGCGATACCCATCGCTGACCCGCAGGCAGCTCGGGCGAATAAGCGTATCGTGCTGGAAGGAGATGTGCCCAGCCCGTTGAATCCGCCCTCAGGATGCCGTTTCCGCACCCGCTGTCCGTATGCGACAAAGCAGTGCGCCCAGGAAGTACCGGAGTGGAGAGAAGTAAACAAGGGACACTTTGCGGCGTGCCACAACCTTGATAAAGTAAATTAATGCACTTCAACTTATAGACAGTTTGCATAAAAAGTGATATAATTTTTCATTGTCCAGGTTAATTTGGACAAAAACTGTATGCAGCAGCGTGAGCGTTGCAGGCATAAATAAAATTCTATAGGAGGATAAGATGAAGAAGAAAGTAATCAGCATGCTGCTGGCAGCAGCTATGACCGTATCTATGGTAAGCGGTATGGCCCTGACTGCAGCAGCAGAAGAATCAACAGGCAAAGAGCTTTCCGTTCAGGTTGGACCGAACCCGGAAACTCTGGATCCGGCACTGAACAGCGCCGTTGACGGCGGAAATATGATCCTGCACACTTTTGAGTGTCTTCTGACCGTTGACCAGGACGGAAAGATCGCTCCCGGACAGGCGGAAACATGGGAGACTTCCGAGGACGGCCTTACCTGGACGTTCCATCTTCGTGATGGATTGAAATGGTCTGATGGCAGTGACCTGACTGCAGGCGACTTTGAGTACAGCTGGAAGCGCGTGTGCGATCCGGAAGTCGCAGCTCCGTACGCAGATACCGTTCTGAGTATGGTAAAAGGTTTTGATGAGGCGATTGAGGGTGATTTGGACGCACTGGCAGTAAAGGCTGCCGACGATCAGACTCTGGTTGTGGAACTGAGCAGCCCCTGCACTTACTTTGACAGCCTGGCAGCATTTGCTACTCTGAGCCCGGTTCAGCAGGCTACGATTGAAGCAAATGGCGATTCATGGGCAGTTGATCCGGAAACCTATGTTTCCAATGGACCTTTCATGATCACTGAGTGGGAGCCGAGCTCTTACATTATTACTGCTAAGAACCCGTACTACTGGAATGCAGACGCGATCAAACTTGACAGCATCAAGTGGAACCTGATCGAAGATGCTAACGCATCGTACTATGCATATCAGAACGGCGAAGTTCTGTTCATTAAGGATGTTCCTACCGAGGAAATTCCGAGTCTGCAGGATAACGATGAATTCCATGTAGATCCGATCATCGGAACCTATTATCTCTCTTTCAACACACAGGTTGAGCCGCTGGACAACCCGCTGGTTCGTAAAGCTCTGAGCCTGGCCATCGACAGAGAATATGTTGCCAATACTCTGATGCAGGGTACCTATTCTCCAGCTGTGAACTTTATGGGACCGGGCTGGAAAGATACTGATGGAAGCGACTTCATAGATAATGCAAATGGCGGCGAGCCGTATCTGTCCGCTAATGCTGATATTGAGGCTGCAAAGGAAGCTCTGGCTGAGGCGGGCTATCCGGACGGCGAAGGACTTCCGGTTCTTCACTACATTACCAACGATGCAGGCTACCACAAAGCTGTAGCTGAATATCTGCAGGATGCATGGAAAGAGATCGGGGTAACTTTGGAAGTGGAACTGATGGAGTGGGCAAGCTTTACACCGACCCGTCGTAACGGCGACTATGAGATCGCGCGTAACGGCTGGGTAGGCGACTACAGCGATCCTTCCAATATGCTGGAGCTGATGTACTCCACCAACGGAAACAACGATGGCAAGTTCAACAACGCAGATTTCGATGCAGCCATTGATGTTTCCAGAACCACCACAGACGCAGCAGAGCGTTCTGCAGCTCTTCATGAGGCAGAGGATATCATGATGGCTGAGACTTCTTGCTGCCCGGTTGCATACTACAATGACTTCTGGCTCCAGAGCCCGAAGATTACCGGTGCATGGCATTCCGCATATGGATACTGGTATTTTATGTATGCTGATATCGAAGAGTAATCCGTTTACAACAGAAGATAATTTATGTTAAAATAAGAGTGTCGGTTTATGCCGGCACTCTTGTTTTGTGCGCACGCCCGCGCATGGAAATTAAAATAAGTATTATTCAATATTATGGAGCGAACGATGAAAAAGACGATTATTCCGATAACGGCCGTCCTGATCGCCACGACCGTTCTGCTTTTGGGTATGTGGTCTTATTACAGCAGAGTGGTTAATGAAATTGAACAGCAGGGCAGCAACGCCGCGGTATATGACAGGCACTATGTTGTGGTTTCGGAGGATTCCTCCGAACTGTGGCAGTCGATCTATGAGAGCGCCAGGGAGGCGGCTGCCAGAGAGAATGTCTATCTGGAGTGGATCGGTGCCAATTCTCCGGCTAATTATACGCTGAAGGATTCTATGAAAGTGGCCATTGCCTCTAAAGTAGATGGAATCATCCTGTATCCGTGGGGCGGATTAGACGTAACGGAGCAGATCAATGAGGCTGCGAAGCAGGGGATACCGGTGGTGACGGTACTGAATGACTGCAATGAGAGTGACCGTATCAGTTTTGTTGGTATCAACAGCTATCAGATGGGGCAGATTTATGGAGAACAGATCCTGAACCTGCTGGAGGACGGCATGAATCGAGTACTGGTTCTGGTGAACACTTCCATGGAGGATGTAAACACCAATCTGATGTACTCCCAGATGAACGCAGTAGTGGAAGCCGGAAAACCACGGACCAAAAAGGTGGAAATTTCCGCGTATTCTGTGGACAGTACGGCAAATTTTGAGGCTGAGGAAGTGATCAGGGATATCTTTATCAACTCTGACAGCCTACCGGATATACTGATCTGCCTGGATCCGGTCTCGACAGAGTGTGCATACCAGGCCATCGTGGATTACAATGAAGTGGGAAATGTAAACATTGTTGGATATTACACTTCAGATATTGTGATGAACGCCATACATAAGGGACTTATTCCGGCTGCGGTCACCATTGATACCGGGGAAATTGGACGGTACAGCATTGACGCATTAAACGAATATCTTTCAGCGGGTCATGTGAGCAACTATTTTAATGTGGGATTGAGCATTGTGACGAAGGACGAAACAAGATGACAGAAAGAAGTACCAATTCTCTCAGAGCAAATTCCATACAGAAAAAACTGATTTTAGTGATGGCCGCTATGCTGGCCTCGGTTCTTTGTGTGAATCTGTTTATTTTTAATCAGATTAATTCCATGGTGCGTCAGATTGATTCCGTTTTTACCAGCAATGTGACCATCGGAGAATTGGCAGATACCCTGGGCCTGGTGGAAAACCGGGTATACGAGTATCTGAATACCAAGAGCAGCACGGCATTGGAAGATTATTACCGTTACGAGCAGGAATACAGGGATCTTATCCAGCAATTGAATAATCAAAATGTGGACAGCGATACAAAAATGCTGGAGAAGAATATCCGTAACATGTCGGAAACATATTTGGCAAAGACGGAGGAGACGCTGCAGGCCAAGAGAGGCCGAAATGTGGAACGGTACAAGGCCTGCTTTGAGGAGGAGACGCAGCTTTTTGAGTATATCAATTACTATATATATGAATTGGATGGACTGCAGTTTCGGCTGAATTCCCGAAATTATCAGATGCTGCTGTCTTCTATGAATATACTGGAAATTTTCAGTATGGTCATCATGCTTTTAATCTTCGGTTTCTGTCTTTTCCTGGCAATTATGACCATAAGAACCATGATAGGACCGCTGACCCATTTGTCCGCCGCAGCCCACAAAGTTGCAGATGGTGAGTTTGAAGTGGAACTGCCGGAAGTTGTCAGCCGCGATGAGGTGGGGATTGTTACCAGTGCGTTTCGGCAGATGTTGGAAAGTATTAAGGTGTATATTGATCGGGTAAAAAGCAGCGTCGAGAAAGAAGCTCAGATGAAAGAGAGAGAACTCTCTATGGAAGCCCATTTAAAAGAGGCGCAACTCAAATATCTGCAGGCCCAGATCAATCCCCATTTCCTGTTTAATTCTCTCAATGCCGGCGCACAGCTGGCAGTGATGGAAGATGCGGAGCAGACCGGTGTTTTTATGGAGAAAATGGCGGATTTCTTTCGCTATAATGTAAAAAAAATGGAGGGGGACGCTACGCTTTTGGAAGAAATCGAAGCGGTGGATAATTACATCTTCATTTTGAATGTGCGCTATGCGGGGGATATCACGTATGAAAAACAGATCAATGCGGACATTGACAATATCCGTGTGCCCAGTATGATCCTTCAGCCCATCGTAGAAAACGCGGTATCTCACGGGATACACGATAATATGGCGGAGGGAAAGATCCAGCTTTTTGTGGGGAAGGAGGAGGATCAGCTTCGGATATCAGTGATGGATAATGGCATTGGTATGAGTCACGAGGAGATTGAGGCGGTGATGTGCGGGAAACTGCATCGGGAGCAGCGGGATGGCAATTCTACAGGTATCGGGATGGACAACGTTATCAACCGTTTGAAGCTGTACTATAATTGCGAAACACCGCTGAGCATACACAGTGAGGGCAAGGGTATGGGAACGGAGGTTACCATTTTGCTGCCGCTGGACGAAGGAGGAATGCTGCTTGTATAGGATACTGATCGCGGATGATGAGGGAATAATGCTGGAATCGCTGAAAAATATCATCCATAAAAATTTTGGGGAAACCTACGAGGTGAATACAGCCAAATCCGGCAGAGCGGCTATTGAGCTTGCGGAATCTTTTTATCCTGATATTATTTTTATGGATATTCAGATGCCCGGCATCAACGGGATCCAGGCCATAAAAGAGATACGGAAGTTTAATTCCACGGCGCTGATTTACGTGATTTCTGCCTATGATAAGTTTGATTACGCGAAAGAGGCCATCTCCCTTGGGGTGGAACGTTATCTGATGAAACCTATTGCCAAAAATACGGTGATCTCTATCGTGGAGGAAGCCGTGGAGAAGGTGGACAGTAAGCGGCAGCAGCGAAGTGATCTTCTTAAGATTCAGGAGAAACTGGAGACTGTTATACCTGTGGTAGAAAATGGGTTTATCAGCAATATTCTTATCCAGAATGACTGGCAGGACGCGGAGTACTACAGTCAACTGCTGGAAGTGACGGAAGAGTACGGATATGTGATGGTATTTCAGTTTGGAACGGAATATCAGGATGGAAAACTGGTAAGTCCGGTGGGAATGAGCGTGAAAGCTCAGAAATTTTATCCGGAATTCCGGGCTGTGGTGAAATCGTATTTAAAATGTATCATCGGCAGTGTGATGTCCAACCGTATTGTGGTGGCGGTACCTTTCGAAAAAGAACAGATGGAATATGAGGAGCGTATTCAGATCATTGAGAACACCAGGAGCCTGGTGAGCCGTCTGGAAGAGCGCCTGGAGGCTAAATTTCGGGCCGGTATCGGCCGCACCCGGAGGATGAAGGACCTGAGAAATTCTTATCAGGAAGCATTCCGGGCTCTGCAGGAGAGTACCAGCAGAGTCATCCACACGGACGACATCAATATGCATGGAATCTACGAGGGCGGTTTCCCTGTAGAGATAGAGAAGAATATGTTCCAAATGGTAGAAAAAGGGGATGTGCAGGGGATGCAGCAGGAGGCCAACCGCTTCTTTGACTGGATGATACAGTATTATCCCGAAAGCAAGGATAATATCCGTCTGAAAGTGCTGGAGTTTATTCTTTGGGCGGAAAAGGAAGCTTTTCATGCGGGCGCTATCAACTATGGTTTTGATTACCGTAAGGATTACCTGTCAACTGTGATGGCACTGGAGGATAATGAGGATATTCGCAGGTGGTTTTTGGAGAAGATGACAGCGATCTGCACAAGTGTACACAATAAACGGGAGGAACAATCGGAATCTGTAGTAAGCAGAGCGAAGAACTATATTCAGGAGAATTACAGCAGAGATATTTCACTGGATGACGTGTCGAAAGAGGTCAATATCAGTCCCTACTACTTTAGCAAGCTATTTAAGGAGGAAGCCGGCGAGAACTTCATTGAGTACCTGACGAGAATCCGTATTGAGACAGCAAAGACAATGCTGAAAGATCCAAATCTGAGTATTAAAGAAATTGGTGTGCTGAGCGGTTATGTAGATCCGAATTATTTCAGCCGGATTTTTAAGAAGCAGACGGATATGACGCCCAGGGAATACAGAGAGAGGTATTGCTGATGAAAAAAAAGAGAGGGTTATTATGGGGGATATTTTTCTGTTTGTTGTTGCTGGGCTGTGGCAGCGGACAGAAGGAACAGGAGGCAATTTCTGAGAAAGAAGAGGCCAAGTTCCAGATCGGCTTAAGTTTTGATACCTTTGTTGTGGAACGGTGGCTGCGGGATCGGGATGTATTCGTGTCTACGGCCCAGAGCCTGGGAGCCGAGGTAAATGTTCAAAATGCAAATGGAAATGTGGAAGAGCAGATTTCACAGATTGAATATTTTATAAAAAAGAAGATGGATGTCATTGCTATTGTGGCTATAGATGGCGATATGCTGGTGGATGTGGTGAAGAAAGCCAGAAACAGCGGTATCAAGGTGATCTGCTATGACCGCCTGATCATGAATGGCGGGGCGGACCTGTATATTTCCTTCGACAATGAACGGGTAGGGGAACTGATGGGAGAAGCTTTGATGAAAGCATTGCCGGAAGGCGGCAATATTCTGGCAATCAATGGATCCAAGATGGATCATAATGTCACTCAGGTCAGCATGGGACTGCAGAATGCGCTGCGGGGATCTAAGCTTCATGTGGTTTATACCAATTACTGTGACAACTGGCTGGCAGAGTTGGCCTTTGACGCTGTTAATGAAGGACTTGCCCAGAACGACGATATCGTGGGAATGATGTGCGGCAACGATGCTCTTGCCAGTCAGGCAATCAAGGCGCTCTCAGAGCACAGGTTGGCGGGTAAGGTTGTGGTGGTAGGGCAGGATGCGGATCTGTC
>CADCMM010000063.1 GCA_902802515.1 uncultured Lachnospiraceae bacterium | reverse complement strand
GGAGGTTATAGAGCGGTTGAAAAAGGAATATCCTGATGCGCAGTGTACTCTGGATTATGACCAGGCGTGGAAACTGCTGGTGAGCGTCCGGCTGGCTGCTCAGTGTACCGACGCCAGAGTAAATGTGATCGTGGAAGAACTGTTCGCCAAATATCCGGATGTGGCATCCTTGGCGGCAGCGGAGCCGGAGGAGATAGAGGCCATCGTAAAGCCTTGCGGTCTGGGAAGGAGTAAGGCTAGGGATATCAGCGCCTGCATGCGGATCCTTCGGGACGAGTATGGCGGAAAGGTGCCTGGGGATTTTGACGCGCTGCTGAAATTGCCGGGAGTTGGGCGTAAGAGCGCGAATCTGATCATGGGCGATGTGTTTGGGAAACCGGCGATTGTGACAGACACGCACTGTATCCGGCTGACAAATCGCATTGGCCTGGTGGACGGTATAAAAGAACCCAAAAAGGTAGAAATGGCATTGTGGAAGATCATACCGTCGGAAGAGGGCAGTGACTTCTGCCATCGTCTGGTGTATCATGGACGGGCAGTATGTACTGCAAGGACGAATCCTTACTGTGATAAGTGCTGTTTGGCGGATATTTGCCGTCAGTTTCAGACGACAGAACATAAATCCTGACTTGACAAAACAAAGAAGCAGGGATAAACTGGATGATAACGAAAGATCCCTATAATAAAGCGTAGATGGGGAAAAGTACATGCAGAGTTGTTATCAGAGAGAAGACGGATGGTGCAAGTCTTTGGCAAAGCTGTATGGAACCGGCCCCGGAGCTTCATATGAAAGTGTTCGCAAACAAGAGGTGCGGAGATAAAGTATGACGTAATTCCGGCGATAACGGAGGATGAGGGAGCGGACTGTTACATTGTCCGCTAATCAGGGTGGTACCGCCGAAGGTGAATAGATACCTCGGTCCCTATGCGTAAAGCAGAGGGATCGAGGTTTTTGAATCACACTTTTGTTCCATATTCAGAGAGGAGAAAAATCATGGCAAAGGAAAAGAAACTGGTGGAAGCGATTACTTCCATGGAGGAAGATTTCGCCCAGTGGTACACAGACGTAGTAAAGAAAGCAGAACTGATTGATTATACCAGCGTAAAAGGCTGCATGGTAATCAAACCTGCCGGGTACGCGATCTGGGAAAATATCCAGCGTGAACTGGACAGAAGATTTAAGGAGACCGGCGTACAGAATGTATACCTTCCTATGTTTATTCCGGAGAGTCTGCTTCAGAAAGAGAAGGATCATGTAGAAGGATTTGCACCGGAGGTGGCGTGGGTAACTCACGGAGGATTGGAACCATTGCAGGAACGTATGTGCGTCAGACCTACTTCCGAGACACTGTTCTGTGATTTCTACGCCAATGATGTGCATTCTTACCGCGATCTGCCCAAGGTCTATAATCAGTGGTGTTCCGTGGTGCGCTGGGAGAAGACCACCAGACCCTTCCTGCGCTCCAGAGAATTCCTGTGGCAGGAAGGACATACCGCCCATGCTACAGCCCAGGAGGCGGAAGAGAGAACGATCCAGATGCTGAATGTGTACGCAGATTTTTGTGAAGAGATTCTGGCGATTCCGGTTATTAAAGGAAGGAAGACAGACAAGGAGAAATTTGCCGGCGCGGAAGCGACTTATACTATAGAGTCCCTGATGCATGACGGTAAGGCTTTGCAGTCCGGTACCAGCCATAACTTCGGCGATGGATTTGCCAAAGCATTCAATATTCAGTTTACGGATAAAGACAACACTCTGAAATATGTGCATCAGACTTCCTGGGGCATGACTACCCGCATGATCGGCGCTATCATCATGGTGCATGGAGACAACAGCGGTCTGGTTTTGCCTCCCAGGATCGCTCCCATCCAGGTAATGGTGATTCCTATCCAGCAGAAGAAAGAAGGCGTACTGGATAAGGCGGCTGAAGTGAGGGACATGCTGGTATCTTCCGGACTGCGTGCCCGCCTGGATGACTCGGATAAGAGTCCAGGCTGGAAATTCTCAGAGCAGGAGATGCGTGGTATTCCGGTGCGGGTGGAACTGGGGCCGAAGGACATTGAGGCCGGACAGGCTGTGATCGTTCGCAGGGATACAAGAGAAAAGACAGTAGTTGCGTTGGAAGAGCTGGCGGGAAAAGTTCAGGAAATACTGGAAACGATCCAGGCAGATATGCTGGAGAGAGCCAGAACTCACAGAGACGCTCACACCTACACAGCTAAAACGAAAGAGGAGTTGAAAGATATTGCGGACAATAAGCCTGGCTTTATCAAAGCTATGTGGTGCGGTTGTCAGGAGTGCGAAGACGCAATAAAAGAAGAAATTGGCGTGACCTCCAGATGTATCCCGTTTGTGCAGGAAAAACTGGGAGATACCTGCGTATTCTGCGGAAAACCGGCGGAAAAGATGGTTTATTGGGGCAAGGCGTACTGATCTGAAATCTATTTTAAATTACATCAAAACACCGAAAAATTTAAGGAAATATTGAAAATTCCATAAAATTTTCGGTGTTTCCTTTTATTTTATCATTGACGAATAAATGAAATGAGCGTAAAATGTTCACATGAGTTTTCCGGGACAGAAAAATCAAACGGAGAACAGACAGGAGGATAATATGAAAAAATTAGCTAAAGCATTGAGTTTCACTCTCGCAGCAGCTACGGTGCTTTCCACCACAGCTTTTGCAGATGACACATTCAAGATCGGAAGCATCGGCCCGGTTACCGGTCCGGCGGCAGCTTATGGCAGCGCCGTTATGAATGCGGCACAGATCGCAGTTGATGAGATCAACGAAGCAGGCGGCGTGAACGGCGCACTGCTTGAGTTCAACCCGCAGGATGATACCCTGGATGCAGAAGCTGCAGTTAACGCATATAATAAACTGAAAGACTGGGGAATGCAGATGCTGCTGGGTACTGTTACATCTGCATGCTGTATCGAAGTTGAGTCATATGCAGTTGAGGACAACATGTTCCTGCTGACACCGTCAGGTTCTGCAGTAGATTGTATCACCGCAGGTGACAATGCGTTCCGTGTATGCTTCTCCGATCCGGATCAGGGTGCTGCATCCGCTCGGTATATTGGTGAGAATGGCCTGGCAGAGAAGGTTGGCGTTATCTATGACAGCTCTGATGTATACTCATCCGGTATCTTTGCTACGTTCCGCGCGGAAGCTGAAAATCAGCCTTTTGAGATCGTAGAAGACGCAGTAGGAGCATTTACCGCTGACAGCAAGACCGATTTCTCCGTTCAGCTGCAGAAGGCAAAAGATGCCGGCGTGGATCTGGTTTACCTGCCCATTTACTATAATGAAGCTTCTCTGATCTTCACTCAGGCAGCAGCTATGGACTTCTCCCCGCTGTGGTTTGGTGTAGATGGTATGGATGGTATCCTTTCTGTAGACGGTTTTGATAACTCTCTGGCAGAAGGCGTTATGCTTCTGACTCCGTTCTCCGCAGATGCAGAGGATGAACTGACCCAGAACTTCGTAGCAAAATATCAGGATCTGTACGGTGAGGTTCCAAATCAGTTCGCAGCAGATGCATATGATGGTGTATACGCCATCAAGGCTGCTCTGGAAGCATCCGGTGCTACCGCAGATATGAGCGCAAGCGAGATCTGTGATCTGTTGAAAGTTGCTATGACAGAGATTTCCCTGGATGGTCTGACCGGTACCGGCATGACCTGGGATGCTTCTGGTGAGCCCACGAAAGCTCCGAAGGCTGTTGTGATCGAGGATGGCGTTTACAAAGGAATGTAAGACACATACGAATAGTAAATAAATACATGAACCCGACAGGGGGTTGCAGCGGCAACCCCCTGTTTTCCGCTAAGGGATAGAAAACGGGTTAAGAAAATGAGGTGACACATATGAGTTTTTTATCCTACTTGATCAATGGCATCAGCCTTGGAAGCGTTTATGCCATCATTGCATTGGGATATACGATGGTTTATGGCATTGCAAAAATGTTGAATTTTGCACATGGTGATGTCATTATGGTAGGCGGTTATGCGGCGTTTACCTGTATTATGTCTGCGGGAATGCCGCCGCTGGCAGCAGTTCTGGTGGCTGTGGTGGTTTGTACGGTGATCGGTGTCCTGATCGAAACCATAGCGTATCGTCCGCTTCTGGAGGCTGCGTCTTCTCTGGCTGTTCTGATTACAGCGATCGGTGTCAGCTATTTTCTGCAGAATGTTGTGCTGTTGATCTTTGGGTCTAATCCCAAGAGTTTCCAGTCCGTGGTTACCATTCCGGATCTGAAGCTGGCAAACGGAACCCTGAATATCAGTGGTGTAACCATCGTCACGATTTCCAGCTGTATCGTAATTATGCTGGCATTGACCACCTTTATCAGCCGTACAAAGGCTGGCCAGGCGATGCTGGCTGTTTCGGAAGATAAAGGAGCTGCGCAGCTCATGGGGATCAATGTGAATAAAACGATTGCGCTGACCTTTGCCATCGGTTCCGGGCTGGCGGCCATTGCCGGTGTTCTTCTGTGTTCTGCGTATCCGTCCCTTTCCCCCTATACTGGATCTATGCCGGGTATCAAAGCCTTTGTGGCTGCCGTGTTCGGTGGTATCGGTTCTATTCCGGGAGCATTTCTGGGCGGACTATTGCTGGGTGTCATTGAGATCTTCGGAAAAGCATACGTTTCTTCTCAGCTCTCAGACGCCATTGTATTTGCTGTTCTGATCGTAGTGCTGCTGGTGAAACCGACAGGACTCCTTGGCAAAAAAATTCAGGAGAAAGTGTAGGTGACCGGTATGAAAAAGAAAAAATTGATAAGCAATTTTATAACTTATGGTATTGTGATCATTGCATTCATTATAGTGCAGATCATGCAGTCTACCGGTAACCTTTCCAGTATGATGACCGGACTTTTGGTTCCACTGTGTGTTTATGTGGTACTGGCAGTTTCGCTGAATCTGGTGGTTGGTATTTCCGGCGAATTGAGCCTTGGACATGCCGGTTTCATGTGTATTGGCGCTTTTGCCGGCGCATTCTTTTCCAAATGTACCCAGAATACCATTACGGTTGGCGGACTGAGGTTCTTTCTGGCATTTTTGATCGGTGCCGCGTTTGCTGCGCTGTTCGGCTTGCTGATCGGTATTCCGGTGCTTCGTCTGAAAGGCGATTACCTAGCCATCGTGACGCTGGCGTTCGGTGAGATCATTAAAAACGTGATCAACGTGTTCTATGTGGGTGTTGACAGCCACGGAGTACACGTTTCCATGAAAGATCAGTTCTCTCTTGGAATGGAACCGGACGGCATGCTGATTCTTAACGGACCTCAGGGAATTACCGGAACACCCAAGGATGCGTCATTCCTGGCTGGAATTATCCTGATCCTGGTTACTCTGTTTGTTGTGCTGAATCTGATCGATTCCAGAGATGGACGCGCCATCAAATCCATCCGCGATAACCGCATTGCTGCAGAGTCCATCGGTATCAATATTACAAAATATAAGTTGATGGCATTTACGGTCTCGGCGGCTCTGGCCGGAGCAGCAGGCTCATTGTATGCTCACAATCTGGCGACGCTGCAGGCGAAAAAATTTGACTATAATTTGTCGATTCTGGCATTGGTATTTGTAGTGCTGGGAGGCATTGGAAATATTCGCGGTTCCGTGATCGCCGCGGTAGTACTGACGGCATTGCCTGAACTGCTGCGGGACATGGCGGAATACCGTATGCTGATCTATGCGATCGTATTGATCGTGATGATGATCTTCAACTGGGCACCCAAGGCATTAGAATGGCGGGAACGCTATCTGGGCCGTTTCTTCAGAAAATCTGTGAAGGAGGGCAAGTAAGATGGCAACGATGTTGGAAGTGAAAAATCTTGGGATCTCTTTTGGTGGCCTGAGAGCAGTGAACGCAGTGGATATGGAGATTGAGAAAGGGATGCTTTACGGTCTCATCGGACCAAACGGTGCCGGCAAGACTACGATTTTCAATCTGCTTACGGGTGTGTATAAGCCCACAGACGGTATTATTAAATTGGATGGAGAGGATATCACCGGTAAACCCACCATTGAGATCAACAAAGCGGGTGTGGCCAGAACATTTCAGAATATCAGGCTTTTTGCCGGTATATCTGTGCTGGACAATGTAAAAGCCGGTTTGCACAACCATTATAAGTACTCAACGCTTGCAGGCATTTTCCGTACTCCTTCCTACCGCAAAGTGGAAAAAGAGATGGATGAGCGGGCCATGGAACTGCTGAAAGTATTTGAACTGGATAAAGAGAAGGACTATCTTGCTGCAAATCTTCCCTACGGAAAACAGCGTAAACTGGAGATTGCCAGAGCGTTGGCTACAGATCCGAAGATTTTACTGTTGGACGAGCCCGCGGCGGGCATGAACCCCAATGAAACCCAGGAATTGATGGAAACCATTCATTTTGTCCGGGACAATTTTGATATGACCATTCTTTTGATAGAACATGATATGAAACTGGTAGCAGGTATTTGTGAGGAACTGACAGTATTGAATTTCGGTGAGGTACTTTGCCAGGGCAAGACTGCGGATGTGCTGAGTAATCCGCAGGTGATCACAGCATATCTGGGAGAATAGGAGGAAATGAAAATGGCTATGCTTGAATTAAAGGATGTGGAAGTCTACTACGGTATGATCCAGGCCATTAAAGGGATTTCCTTCGAGGTAAATGAGGGGGAAGTCATCGCTCTGATCGGTGCCAACGGCGCGGGCAAGACCACTACGCTGCACACTATCACCGGATTGCTGTCCCCGAAAGCAGGCAGTATTTTCTTTGACGGTCAGGACATTACAAAAACTCCGGCTCACAAGATCGTCAGTCTGGGCATGGCCCATGTTCCGGAAGGACGCCGGGTGTTTTCTCAGATGACTGTATATCAAAATTTAAAGATGGGTGCTTATACCAGAAGTGACAAAAGCGAGATAGATGCTGCACTGGAGATGGTCTACAAGCGCTTCCCTCGTTTGGAAGAGCGTAAGAATCAGCTGGCGGGCACACTTTCCGGCGGCGAGCAGCAGATGCTTGCCATGGGGCGGGCACTGATGTCCCATCCAAAGATCATTCTCATGGATGAACCCTCCATGGGTCTCTCTCCCATCTTGGTCAATGAGATCTTTGACATTATCCGCAGTGTGAACGAGGCGGGCACCACAGTGCTTCTGGTGGAGCAGAATGCGAAAAAAGCGCTGGATATCGCAGACCGGGCGTACGTTCTGGAAACCGGAAAAATTGTGACCTCGGGAGACGCAAAAGAATTGATGAACGATGACGCCATCAAGAAGGCGTACCTGGGCGAATAATATTGCAATATATATAGAAGGGGCTGTCTATTAATCGGACGTTAGTTTATATATATCCTGTGTTCGGACGATGCGATGTACATCTGTCCGCCTGGAAACGGACTTTGTCCGTCCCAGGTCGAACATTTGTCCACGCATAGCCGTACACATGGACATGTATAAACTCTCCGTCGTTCTTAATAGACAGTCCCTTCTGTCGTACATGAAGTTCTCGAATACAACTTTATAAGCCGAGAGATAAAGAGACTGCCTTTCCCAAAATGAAAAACAAAAATCATTTGGGAGAGGCAGTCTCTGTCCGTCTTAAATGTTTTATTTCCTGCCTACTTTGTCGAAGACTGCCTGTACTTCAGCATCCGGTGCCGGAGTAAGGAGGCTGACGATCACGTTAGCAAGCATACCGATGATGAAAGCCGGGAGCAGTTCGTAGATAGCAAATGCACCGCCTATGGGGGCTACCAGGTACTTCCATACGAAGACCATGATACCGCCGACTGCGATACCTGCCAGAGCGCCTGCTTTGTTGGAACGTTTCCAGAACAGAGCCAGGATTATGGTGGGGCCGAACGCAGCCCCGAAGCCTGCCCAGGCAAAGGAAATCACCCGGAACACGGAACTGTTGGGATCCCAGGCCAGAATCAAGGCGATCAGAGCGATGCTGATAACGGTTGCCCTTGCGGCGATCATCTGGGTCTTTTTACTCAACTTAATGCCGAAGAAATCCTGCATCAGATCTTGAGATACACTGGATGCGGCAGCCAGAAGCTGCGAGTCCGCAGTGGACATGGTGGCAGCCAGGATACCAGCCAGAATAATACCGGCGAAGATGGCGAAAATAATGCCGTTTTTGCTCATCAGATCTGCTATTTTAATTATGATCGTTTCTGCGTCAGAAGCGGTTGTCAGGGCAGGAACTTTATCTGCTACTGTCAGGCTGTAACCGATGATACCGATTAATACGGCCACTGCCATGGAGATCACTACCCAGATGGAAGCGATGCGGCGGGAGGTGGTCAGTTCTTTTTCCTCCCGGATCGCCATGAAACGAAGCAGAATGTGAGGCATACCAAAGTATCCAAGCCCCCAGGCCATCGTGGATACGATACTGAGAAAGCCATAGGAAGAAGCAGTGCCGGTGCCGGCGTCGTATCCCTGGGTCAGATTCAGATATCCGGGAAGCGCTTTTGCGTTGTCAATAACGGTATTCAGGCCCCCTGCCTGGCTGATGCCGAAGAATACCACAACGATCAGGGCAATACTCATGAAAATACTCTGCACCAGGTCGGTGGTGGACACTGCCAGAAAACCGCCCAGTACCGTATAGGAGATAATGATGATGGCTCCAACGATCATGGCAGTATGGTAGTCTACGCCAAATAAGCTGTTAAAGAGTGCTCCCACTGCTTTAAAACCGGAGGCAGTGTAGGGAATGAAGAAGATCAGGATGATCAGGGCTGCAACCAATGAGAGAGCATGCCGCTTATCACCGTATCTTCTGGAAAAGAAATCCGGAATAGTGATGGCTCCGATCTGTGCCGAATAGCGGCGTAGCTTTCTGGCCACGATGAGCCAATTAAGATATGTACCCAGGGCCAGTCCGATGGCTGTCCAGCCTACCTCTGCAATACCTGCAAAGTATGCCAGTCCGGGAAGCCCCATCAGCAGGTAGCTGCTCATGTCTGACGCCTCCGCACTCATGGCGGTGACGATGGGACCGAGTGTTCGTCCCCCAATGTAAAATTCATCGGAAGAGCCGCTTCCACCCTTTTTGCTGAAATAAAAACCTACGGCAAGCATGCCCATCAGGTACAGCAAAATAGTTGCGATGATCAGAAATTGTGCTGTTGTCATAACTTTTTCCTCCTCAATGTTTATTTTTTTCGGCAAGCATCACTGCGTCAATGCAGAGCGGTGATGCGTCACCAAGCGAAAACATAAAATGAATATAACACAAATTCCGACGGAAGTAAAGAAAATTGCAGGAGGGCAGCGTGTATTTTCCTCTGTTCTCGGCAAAATTATGCATAAGAGGGTGAAATTACACTCCAAATATGTGATGATGCTTCTTGTCAAAGCCCCTGCGCCTATAATATAATGATGATGTAAGGGTCAAAAGCCCACTTTGCGGAGCTTGCTCCGGCAAATGGCGGATTGCGAATGTTTCAGGAGCGCGGGAACACTCAGTGTGGAGCGCTCCGCATCATAGTTGGGGGCAAAAGACCTTTTGACCCCAACATCATAATGATGCCAAGAGCATAAGGCGTTCGTGCTTGCACGAAAAGACTTGTGGAGTAATCAAGCAATCCGTGAAATCAGTTTGGAGAAAAGAGGATAGAAAACGAATGAGCTTTTTTGATATACTTACTTTATTTGGCGGACTGGCAATGTTTTTGTATGGTATGCGTCTCATGGGCACTTCTCTGCGGGAGAGTTCTTCGGGAACTCTTAAGACGGTTATGGAGAAGGTGACGAATAATCCGCTTAAGGCTTTTTTCCTGGGGATGCTGGTGACAGCCCTTATTCAGTCCTCTACGGCAACCATCGTCATCACGGCAGGGCTTGTAGGAGCGGGCATTCTGACGCTGCATCAGTCCCTGGGAATTATTATTGGCGCCAACGTGGGTACTACTGTTACGGGTCAGATCATCCGGCTGTTGGATCTGAATGCCTCAGGGGGGACTTCCTGGATACGAATTTTCCAACCATCTTCTCTGGCGCCCATTGCCCTTATTTTGGGTATGATCCTGATCATGGGATTTAAGTTTAAAAATTCCAACTCCATAGGCAACATTGCGGTAGGTTTCGGTATTCTTTTTTCAGGTCTTCTGAATATGACCAGTGCGGTAAACGCACTGACGGAATCTGGAGTAGTGGAGAAGATGTTCACAGGATTGGGAGCGAATCCTTTTCTTGGATATCTCACCGGCGCGGCTGTGGCCTTTGTGCTTCAGAGCTCTTCGGCTACCATTGGTATCCTGCAGGCATTTTCTGCTTCAGGGGTGTTGACCTTCAAGGCTATTTACGCAGTGATTGTCGGTATTTACCTGGGAGACTGCGTTACCACGGCAATTGTCTGTTCTATTGGCTCTGACACAGAATCTAAGCGTGTGGGTATCGTAAATATTTTGTTTAATTTGAGCAAGACGGTGCTGGTGTTGGCTGTAGTCACTGTGGTTCATCAGTTTGGTTTCCTGGATGAATTGTGGGATAAAACAGTCACTTCCGGTATGATCGCCAATACTAATACAGTATTTAACCTGGGCTGCGCTGTGCTTCTGTTCCCCATGCTGAATGTATATGAGAAGATCAGTCGGAGCATCGTCAAGGACGAACCGGAGAGCGAGGACAAGTATAAGAGTAAACTGGAGGCACTGAGTCCGGCTTTTTACAACACGCCGGCACTGGCGCTGCGCAGCTGTTATGATCTTCTGCTGACGGTGTTTTGTGTTTCTCATGAGAATCTGGAAAAAGCGCTGCAGCTGGTAGAAAATTTTGATGAGAAGGTATACAGCGAGATCGTGGAGGAAGAGGATAATATTGATCGTCTGACAGACCGTGTCAGTCGCTATATGGTAGAATTGCTTCCTTATCTTGGCGAGCAGCAGCATGTGGCGATTCTTGCGGAGTATCACAAGGTGATCAAGGAGTTTGAATGCCTTGGGGACTGCGCCGAACACATTGCGCATATTGCCCAAAGTAATTTTCAATCAGAAACGGCATATTCAGAAGCTGCCTTGAGAGAACTTGGGGTGTTGGAGGAAGTGATAGAGAAAATACTGGCTTATACAGAACATGCCTTTGCAAAAAGAAATATCGAATCGGCTTACCATATCGAACCCCTGGTGGAGGTGGTAAACGATATTGTGCGCACTGCTAAAGAAAACCATTTGAAACGCATGAGCAGCGGGGAATGTAATGTTTATTCGGATGCCAGCTATTCTAACCTTCTGTCGGAGATGAAACGCATTGCGGACGGCTGCTCCAATGTGGGTTCTGCTATCGTGGTCCGGGTAAGGCCGGAGCTGGCGGATCAGGAGCATCTCTATTATTCCCGCATGCGTTCCGGTAAGAATAAGCGCTTCAATGAAGAATATGATCAGGCATATGAGGACTATGTAGTCCGGGTGCTGAGTTAGTATTTTCATGATCTTGCGCTGCTTTTGTACTGGTATTGGAATGGGATCTGTGCTATCATAAAGACAAGAAGGGGCGAGTACACGAAGTATTTATTGCATAAATATAGCGATACCATGACGAGGCTCTCAGAAAACTATATTCATGCAAATTATGCATTTGGTGTGGCACCCCCTGGATGACCGGACAGAAGGAGGGGGCTTTATGAGGAACATAGTGATCACTATAGCAAGACAGTATGGCAGCGGCGGAAAGACCATCGGAAAAATGCTGGCGGAGGATCTGGGCGTTAAGGCGTACAGCCGTGAGATCCTGAAATTGGCGTCAGAGGACAGCGGTATCAATGAGACCTTGTTTAATCAGGTGGATGAAAAGTTAAAAAACACTACTTTGTTTGGTATTATGCGCAGAGAGTACAAGGGAGAACTGATCCCGCCGGAGAGTGAGGATTTTATTTCCAATCAGAATTTGTTCAATTACCAGGCAAAGGTGATCAAGGAACTGGCAAAGACAGAATCTTGCGTGATCATCGGGCGGTGCGGGGATTACGTATTAAAGGGAAATCCCAACGTCATCAGTGTGTTTGTCCATGCTTCGCCGGAGTATTGCCTGAAGCAGGCTATTGAGCGCGGGGCGCACAGCGGCAGAGATGTGGAGAAGTATATCCAGAAGACAGACAAATATCGTGCGGATTATTATCATTATTATACCGGACAGGTGTGGAACGACGCCAGAAATTATGACCTGTGTCTGAACAGTGAGCGTCTGGGATTCGAGGGTTGTGTGGAAGCCATCAAGGCCTATATGAAGATACGTTTCCCGGAGTAATCCTTTTGTAACCGTAAAAAGTGCACAAAAGATATACCATCTTCTGTAGTATAAAATGGCCAAAGTTTTTCCATGGCTTAATTTCTTCTTACGAATTAAAAGAAAAATTTGATATAATCAAATAGAAGCTTAGGATCAATAGAAGAAGTTCGGCTATGGAGAAGCAGAGGTGATTTTTGATGTATCAGATTGGTGATTATGTCGTTAAGATCAACAATGGCATATGCAAAGTGGAAGATATCATGCATCTGGATATGCCGAGTGTGGATAAAAACAGGTTGTATTATCTATTAATTCCTCAGGATGAAAATCGGACAAAATTTTACGTTCCTACAGACAGGGAAAGTACAGATATTCGAAAAGTGATGAGTGAGGAGGAGGCCTGGTATATTATTCGGAAGATACCACAGATAGAAGAAGCCTGGATCACGGATGAAAAGCAGCGGGAACAGAAATATAAGGAAGCAATTCGCAGCGGTGAGCCGGAGGCTTTGGTCAGCATTATAAAGAACATGTATATGCGCAGACAGCGTAGAGACGCCCAGGGGAAAAAAAGCACTTCTACGGATGAACGCTACTTTAAACTGGCTGAAGATTACCTTTACTCTGAGTTGGCTTTTGCACTGGGAAAAAGAAAAGAGGAGATGCAGCAGCTCATTGTGGATTCGGTAAACGGCAAGAACGAATAAGAAAGGCATTGAAGTAAAATTATAAAATCAACACACCGGCAAGCGGAGAAGATCCTTTGCCGGTGTGTTTTTTAAACCCTTCGGGCAAAGGATGCGCAGCTTCGCGCGCGGAACAAAAGCTGAAGTTTTCTAGAGAATCCAGATGCAGGCTTGAATAAATATCTGCTTCGAAGTACAATGACCATAACAGACATGTAGGTGGATGAACGTACGAGGGAGGAATTGAGATGAAAAAACTGGCAATCGGAAATGACCACACAGCTGTGGAGATGAAAAGGGAATTGATTGCTTACCTGCAGGACAAGGGATATCAAGTGATCAATGCGGGAACGGACAGCCCTGAGAGTTTTGCCTATCCGGTGAGCGGATATAGGGTAGCAAAAATGGTGGTTTCCGGTGAGGTGGATGGAGGCATTCTGATCTGCGGTACCGGCGTCGGGATTTCTCTGGCAGCGAATAAGGTGGATGGGATCCGGTGTTGTGTCTGCAGTGAGCCTTATTCCGCAAAACTGTCTAAACAGCATAATAATTCCAATATCATCGCTTTCGGAGCCCGGGTGATCGGCACGGAGATGGCAAAGATGATCGTGGATGAATGGCTGCAGGCCGAATTTCAGGGTGGACGTCACCAGATACGGGTGGATATGATCATGGAGATTGAGCAGACTCAGAAATTGAAAGCAGCTGAGGAAACGGGGGTTTAATCAGCGCTTCTATAAGCAGCTTATAAAAAATGCATAGAGGAAAGGGGATTCTTATGGGGAAAATGCCGCACATTCACCTCGATCCTGGTATTGGGGCGACAGCCGCTATTCTTCCGGGCGATCCCGCCCGGGTAGATGTGATCGCGTCCTACCTTACGGATGTCCGTGAGGAGGCATTCAACCGGGAATATAAGAGCATCACGGGAAGTTACAGAGGAAAGAGGATACTTGCCATTTCCACCGGTATGGGTGGACCATCCACAGCTATCTGCGTGGAAGAGCTGGCAGATATCGGAGTCACAGATATGATCCGCATCGGAAGCTGCGGAGCGCTGCAGCAGCATCTTTCGCTGGGACAGCTGGTACTTTGCGATAAGGCAGTCTGTGACGATGGAACCAGTCAGACCTACACGGACTATTTTCGCTATGCCAGCCCGGAGGTGAAAAACAGGAGTTGCTGCACGGAGCAGGAGATTGAGTATGCAAAGGCCGATCCGGCATTGTTAAATGCCTGCGAGGAGGCCGTGAAGGAGTTGGGATTTGCATATGATATCGGACCTGCCAGATCCCACGATGCCCTGTATCTGAAGAGAAAACCGCAGCTGGACGAACATTATTCAGAGAAAGGCGTGTACGCGTCAGACATGGAGACGGCAGCTCTCTTTGCAGTGGGGGCTGTCCGGGGAATCCGCACCGCCGGGATCCTGAATGTAGTGGTGGAGTGGAAAAAGGACATCAAGGAAGGGGTTGCTTCTTACAAAGATGGAGCGGATGCGGCAGCGCAGGGCGAGAAGAATGAAATCCTGGTGGCGCTGGAAGCATTGTATCGCATGGGTTAAGCAGAAATTCATTAAGGACAAAGAATACGACGGTATTTATTGGGGACAGTGCAAGAGTGCCTGTCCCCAGCATATCGAGATTATATCCTGGCTGGAAGAATGCGCCAGGACGCTGGAGAAATAGCGCTACAGAGGATAGATGCAGATTTTAGCGCCCGGCTCCACGCTGCGCAGTATTTTGATCATATTTTCCTGGCTGACAGCGACGCACCCTGCGGTGTAGCCGCTGTTTCCTTTGCAGTGCAGAAAAATAGCGGAACCTTTGCCGAGGGTACATTCCTTGTTATAATCCAGAAACATACCGTAAGCGTAGCACTGGGTGTAATCGATGAGATGCTCCCCGGTGCAGTGGTGGGGCTTTTCTGTAATATCGATCAACTGATTGTAATAATTTTGATCTCCGCACCAGTAGAGATTGCTGTTTACTTTCACATAGGGTACTTTCGTGCCGGGGTTTTTCTTAATGCCAAAGCCATGGGTGAGGTTGAAGATCCCGGTGGGCGTTTTCTTATCGCCTTCCCGCTGTTTATCAATACCGTTTTTTCCAACCTCTCCGCTGCAGGAGAGGATTTTTTTCCATTTTCCGTTATCTTTATTGTACAGGATGACTTTGGCTTTGGAACCGCCGGTATACTTTACGAACAGAAGCTGGTTGATGGAATCATCGTTTTGATAGCTGTCCAGGATATCATCCCATTTTGTGGTGTTTACCGTAACTTTGCAGGTCAGAGTGCTGGCGCCGATAGCAGCAGTAATTTTAGCCGTTCCTTTTTTCTTTGCCTTCACTTTTCCCTTGCTGCTCACGGTGGCAACGGTGGGATCGCTGCTTTTCCAGGTTACTTTTTTGGAAGTGCCGATCACTTTGAGGGTTTTGCTTTTTCCTCTGTTCAAAGTCAGGTCGGCGGCGCTCAGCTGCGCCGTTATGACTTTGATCTTGCAGGTGGCCAGGCATCCGTCCGCCTCAGCGGTGATGGTAACCTTGCCTTTCTTTTTTGCCTTTACTTTCCCCTTGCTGTTTACGGCGGCGATTTTGGGGTTGCTGCTCTTCCAGACCACCTGACCGGTGATATTGGTCTTGCTCAGCTTTAATTTATGAGAACTATCGCCGATCATTACGAGAGAAGTTGTCTTCATTTTCAGCTCCTTTTTGCTTTCGTTTTCCTCCGCCCGGACAGGTACTGTGACTATTCCGAAAAGGAAGAAAACGGACAGCAGCAGGCAGATGCGGTGAAAAACGTGTTTGACAGTCATAAAACGATTCTCCTTTTGGTCTTTGCATCAGATACTATAATATACTGCGGTCAAAGTAAATTTACTACCGCTGCTTAAGATTCCCCGTTGGCCACTACCGGCGTCGGCCGTCTGTAGTCAAACACTTCAGACGCGGTGAAGAACCCGTCCAGAACGGTGGTAGCTCCAATGCTGGCTTGATAAAGCTGGTAGCCGTCCAGATCAATGCGGCCCTGGCGCACATAATTGTCAGTAATCTGCACCCAGTAGGGATTCAGACTGTCCACGTTGCAGAAGAAATTGTAGCCTGCGTCCTTGTAGTAGCGATATTTTTCGTTGTCATCGGTGTAGCCTTCCCAGCTTCCCAGATCATTGCCGTGGGCGAAGATAATGGTATCCACCGGACCTACGATATTCTGCACGGTATTTACCCACTTTTCATTGTCCACCTTAAGCTGTTCGGCGGTCTTGGAAGTTACGCTCAGATGTCCCCAGGTGTGGCTGGCGAATTCCCAACCTTCCTCTTTAAGGGCGTCCGCAATTTTCGTGGCTTCTGCCACGTCCGCATCCCAGTCAAACTCCGGATGTTCCTCCAGCCATTTCGCCTGGTCGGACATGAGATTTTCCTTCACTTTGTAGTCGATGTCAGTGCGGTAGCCTAAGATACCGTTGTAACCAGTAAGGGCGATCATACCTCTGGCGCCTTTGTAGGCTCCGTCGGGATGTTCCTCCAGGAAAGAGTTCAGGCGCGGAACCACGTCAAAGTCCCCTACTTCCTCACTGCCGTCTGGTTTTACATAATGGCACTTCACCTTGCCGTTTTCATCCAGCACCAGTTTGTCAGGGAAGCTGGCGGCCTCATAAGAATGGTAATAACTCAGGTCATCAACGGAAAGTACCAGAGCTTTTTTGTCCGGCGGCAGCAAAAGGTTCGTGTTTGGTGCAAAGTGAACATTTCCGTTTTCATCCGTGGTTTCCACCACAAGATCCCTCAGCCGCACGAACACATAACCATTGTCATACATGGCCTGAGTAATTTTATCAAATTCTTCTACGGTGGTCATCCAGGCGTTCATACCATCCACCGCACTCTGACCAAGCACCGCCACATTAAAGGCACTGGCGGGGTCATTCACCAGCGAATGATAGAAAATGTGGGAAACGGTGGTGACATCCACGGGCACACAAGCCTCCTTGGATTTTTCAAAGTCACTGATGGCGGCCGTAACTGCACTGTCGGCTTCATAGCCCGGTATCGTCTTCAGAAGTTCAATGGCGCCGTCATAATCATAACCCATGGCCATTTGTTTTGCCTGTTCCAGCAGAACCTCCGTACCTGCATCTTCCGAGGGTTCATCGGTCTGTGCCTCTGTTTGCGCCATAGCCTCGGCAGCCGATGGTGTTTCCGCCGCTTCAGTCTCAGCCTCCGTTATTACCTGGATTGGCGCTTCCGTCTGCTGCTGGATGGTCCCGGTGGAAGATGTGTAGTAGATAAGAAAGGCGGCGGCCAGGATAACAACCGCAATTCCGGCAAAGAAAGCGATTTTCATATTTCTCTCGTGACGGCGTCTTTGCTGTCTGCGTTTTCTGCGCTCCTCGGCAGCGCGCTGGTACTCCAGATCTTCATCGTAGTTTTCGTTCATTTGTATGTTCTCCCCTTATGTAAAATAAAATTTGGGGGGGCTGTTGCAAAATAACAGGTAAGGGGTTTCGCGTATCCATATGTATAATTTCTGGAACACTCACTACCTTACAGAGGATTGCAGCCAATATGCTTGTACTCAAAACACGTCTATCTCGTTCCTCTTGCTGCAAACCCGTCTGCACGCCGCTCAAATGCGATTAAGCCGTATGCATTTTCGCGGCGGCAAGGTTTTGGCAAGAGTTCACTCGCACGACGATCGTTTTGTGTACAAGC
>CADCMM010000062.1 GCA_902802515.1 uncultured Lachnospiraceae bacterium | reverse complement strand
ACAACTCTATTTTACCATAAACCAGTGAGGAGATGTTTCATTTTGTAACAAAAAGAATCCTGTATTTATGCGGGTTCTGGTGTTTCGCAAACATCTATTAACCACAGAGACAAGAAAGGAGAAACCATGGATCAGAAATTTGATTTTACGATCGTGGATCAGATCCTGGAAAATTATCCCAAGGATGAGCGTTCTACCATCGCTATCCTGCAGGACATCCAGGAGCATTACCACTATCTGCCTCAGGAAGTTTTCCCGCATGTTGCGAAGGCAATCGGGGTCGGTGAGGCCAGATTATTTGGAGTTGCCACATTTTACGAGAATTTTTCCCTGGAACCCAAGGGAAAATATGTCCTTCGCTGTTGTGACGGCACTGCCTGTCATGTGAGAGGTTCCCTTCCCATTTTGAACCGGCTGAGAGAGGAATTGGGACTGACTGGGGACAAAAAGACCACAGATGACCTGAATTTCACGGTGGAGACTGTTTCCTGCCTGGGCGCTTGCGGACTGGCACCGGCTATGACAGTCAATGGAACCGTACACCCCGCCATGACGCCGGATAAGGCGTCCGAACTCCTGAAGGAGCTGCGTGCGGAGCTTGAGAAGGAGGGGGAAGAATGAATAAGCTGAATACAAGAGAAGAGCTTACCGCATTCCGCAAGGTCTGTGAGGAGGCGCTGAAATGTGAAACGAAGCAGATCCTTGTCTGTGGCGGTACCGGATGTGTTGCGGGCGGTTCGCTGGACATTTTTGCAAAACTGAAAGAACTGCTGGAGGAGAAAAATATTCCGGTAGAAGTAGAACTGGCGGACGAACCCCATGGCGCCGTGGTAGGCATGAAGAAGAGCGGATGCCATGGATTCTGTGAGATGGGACCGCTGGTGCGCATCGAACCCCAGGGATGGCTTTATACAAAGGTAAAACTGGAAGATTGCGAAGAGATCGTGGAAAAAACGGTGATTGCAGGGGAAAATATTGAGCGTCTTGCCTATAAACAGGATGGAAAAGTTTACCGCAGACAGGAAGAGATCCCGTTCTATGAGAAGCAGACCCGTGTGGTTCTGGAACACTGCGGCCATATCAATGCGACTTCGATTAAGGACTACCTTGCTAAAGGCGGATACATAGCTCTGGAAAAGGCATTGTTTGAGATGACCGGAGATGACATCATCAAAGAAGTTTCGGATTCCAATCTTCGCGGACGCGGGGGCGGAGGATTCCCGGCAGGCAGAAAATGGGCATCCTGTGCGGTACAGAAAGAGACGCCCAAGTACATTGTCTGTAACGGCGACGAGGGTGATCCCGGAGCATTTATGGACCGCTCCATCATGGAGGGTGATCCCCATCGTCTTCTGGAAGGCATGATCATTGCCGGCCTTGCCATTGGTTCATCGGAAGGCTACATCTATGTACGCGCGGAGTATCCGCTGGCAGTGGAACGTCTGCGCACAGCTATCGCTCAGGCGGAGGAAGCGGGACTTCTGGGAGATAACATCCTGGGAACCGGAAAGAGTTTCCATATGCATATTAACCGCGGCGCCGGCGCGTTCGTCTGCGGCGAGGGTTCCGCTCTGACTGCATCCATCGAGGGAAAACGCGGAATGCCAAGAGTAAAACCGCCCCGCACGGTGGAACACGGTTTGTTTGACAAACCTACCAATTTGAATAACGTGGAAACTTACGCCAACGTACCCATGATCATTAACAATGGGGCGGCCTGGTATAAGTCCATCGGACCGGAGAACAGCCCGGGAACGAAAGCGTTTGCATTGACCGGTACGATCCAGAACACCGGTCTGATCGAGGTACCTATGGGCACAACACTTCGCGAGGTTATCTTTGACATCGGCGGCGGTATGCGCGGCGGTACGAATTTCAAGGCTGTTCAGATCGGCGGACCTTCCGGCGGATGTCTGACGGAGAAAGATCTTGACATTCCTATGGATTTTGATTCTTTGAAGAAGGTAGGGGCTATGATCGGTTCCGGTGGTCTTGTGGTCATGGATGATAAGACCTGTATGGTTGAGGTGGCACGCTTCTTTATGAACTTTACCCAGAATGAGTCCTGCGGTAAGTGCGTGCCGTGCCGCGAAGGTACGAAGCGCATGCTGGAGATTCTGGAGCGTATCGTGGACGGCAAGGGCAGAGATGGCGATATTGAACTGCTGGAGGAGCTGGCGAATACTATTTCCAATACAGCGCTCTGCGGTCTTGGAAAGACTGCTCCTTCCCCGGTTATTTCTACCATTAAGAATTTCCGCGAGGAGTATGAGGCGCATATCTATGAGAAACGCTGCCCGGCAGGAGCCTGCAGCAAGCTGAAAAAATTTGTGATTGATCCGAACCTGTGTAAGGGCTGTTCTAAGTGTGCCCGCAACTGTCCGGTCAACGCCATCAGCGGCAAAGTGAAAACACCGTTCGTCATCGACCAGGAGAAGTGTATCAAGTGCGGAGCTTGTGCTTCGAACTGCTCGTTCGGCGCAGTGAGAGAGGAGGCGTAAAGATGCAGCTGAAGAATATGATGGAAGTGGACGGAGTTCCCGTAAAGATCGAGGGAGAGCGAAATCTCCTGGAAGTAATCAGTAAAGTCGGCGTTATCCTGCCGGTGTTCTGTTATCATTCTGACCTGTCTATCTACGGCGCCTGCCGTATGTGTATGGTGGAAGATGACCGCGGCCGTTTGATGGCGGCCTGTTCCACGGTGCCGAAAGAGGGCATGAAGATTAAGACCAACACCGGACGGCTTCGCCGTTACCGCAAAAATATCCTGGAACTGCTGCTGGCAGATCACTGCCGTGACTGTACCACCTGCGGAAACAGCGGAAAATGTAAGCTGCAGGATCTGGCCGTTCAGTTTGGCATCAAAAATGTGAGATTTGAAAATACAAAAGAAGTACAGCAGAAAGACGCATCCTCCCCCTGCATCGTGCGGGATCCGGGCAAGTGTATCCTCTGCGGCGACTGTGTCCGTGAGTGTAACGAGATCCAGCATGTGGGAGCCATAGATTTCGCATTCCGCGGTTCGGAGGCGATCATTAGCACGGCTTTTGATAAGCCGCTGGCAGAGTCTCTGTGTGTCGGCTGCGGTCAGTGTGCGGCTGCCTGTCCTACCGGCGCGCTGATCGTGCATGATCATACCAGCAAGGTATGGAAGATGATCGACGATCCGGAAACCTTTGTAACCTGCGAGATCGCACCGGCTGTCAGGGTGGGCATCGGAGCGGAGCTTGGCCTGGAGAATGGTGATAACGCTATGAGCCGCATCGTTGCGGCGCTGCACCGTATGGGCTTTGACGAAGTTTATGATACATCCACGGGCGCCGATCTGACGGTGATCGAGGAGGCGAACGAGTTCGTGGACCGGGTGAAGAACGGCGGCACCATCCCGCTGTTTACTTCCTGCTGTCCGGCGTGGGTACAGTTTGTGGAGAAAAAACATCCGGAATATCTGCCGAATGTGTCCACCTGCCGTTCTCCCATGAGCATGTTTGCGGCGGTGATCAAAGAATATTACAAAGACAAACTGCCGGAGGGCAAGAAGCGCCATTATCATGTGGCATTGATGCCCTGTACCGCCAAGAAGTTCGAGGCAAAGCGTCCGGAATTCCTCACGGAGGACGGCCCGGGTACAGATGACGTCATCACTACCCAGGAGGCGATCCGCATGATCCGGGAGTCCGGTATTGTGTTTAACGAGCTGGAACCGGAATCTGTAGATATGCCCTTTGGAACCATGTCCGGCGCAGGTATCATCTTTGGTGTGACCGGCGGCGTGACGGAGGCTGTGCTGCGTAAAATCGCCAATGACAACTCTAGAACTACTTTGAATCAAATCAGCTATACCGGCGTGCGCGGTATGGAGGATGTGAAAGAAGCACATATTACATACGAGGGCAAAGAACTTAACATCGCTGTTGTCAGCGGCCTGGCTAACGCGGATAAAGTTCTGGAACAGATGGAAAAGGGCGAGAAGCATTACGATCTCGTAGAAGTTATGGCCTGCCCGGGCGGCTGCATCAGCGGAGCCGGTCAGCCCTATATCTCTCACAGACACCGTGAGAAACGCGGAGAGGGACTGTATCGTTCTGACCGCGTCAGCACCATCAAGCGCTCACAGGACAACCCGCTCATGAAGGAACTCTACGAGGGAGTCATGAAAGGCAAAGAGCATGAACTGCTGCATGTGAATTATGTGAAATAAAAAGTTTACTTAATGTGATGATAGGTACTTGTTATTGAACAAAAGTGTGCTTCGCACACTCCGCAATCAATAATTTTGACAACACAGCTTTTGCTTTGCGCGCGTAGCTGCGCATCCTTTGCCCGAAGGGCTTTCTCGTATAGGAGACGGAGTTTCCTATACGAGAACATAGGGAACGCCTATCCCGATAAAAGCAAAATACGATGAAAAAATCCTGAAAAAAGTGAGTGCCGTGCTGCCGGCACTCACTTTTTGGCGATTACCGTGACGCTGGGCGCTAGCTGGAAAGCTGCCACCAGGGGATCGGATTAGAGAATAAAACGACAAGTGCGGAAGTGAAACGATTGCAATAATCAATAAAATATGGTATGTATTATTAGGATAAGAAATCAGTAATATCAGGCAGAAAGGAAGGCCGAAATGGGATACAGGAACTGGAAGAGGCATCTGTTGGCACTGACGATGGCATCATCTATGATACTTTCTACTGGCAGCATTGGGGCAGAAGAGCCTCTGATCGAGGATATTGGCGTAGAAATTTCACAGAACATGGAAGAGGAACAATCTGTGGATATTATGGAAGATTCCTCTGCGGTTGCGGAAACCCAGGAAGTGGAAGATGGATCAGATATCCTGAATGTAGATACCACAGACGATATCTGGGAAATATTGGAGGACTCGGAAAATATTTCAACGGTGGAAGACGATGTATTAAATACAGAGACTGAAGAAGATTCAGAAACCGATGAAAACCCGGAAGCTGCAGAAGAGGCGCTTGCCGAGGAAATTCTGGATCTTCTGGCCGATGAAACCGGGGATGGGTTTATTGAGGAGGAAGAATTCGTCGAGGAGGCGGATGAATTTGAGGAGGAACTTTGGGAGTATTTTGCGGCGGAGGGCAGCGGAAATGCTTCTGATACTACTTATGAGAAAGCTTCCGTTCTGAAGAATTTCAGCAGCTACGGTGCTCAGCTGAGCGGAGAAAGCAGGAAGATGTACGATGCCATGGTATCAGCTTGGGTTACTAAGAGAGGTACAGGGGCGATTACATATAAATTCTCTGCTCCCTATGTTCTTCGAACTAACGCAACGACAGTAAATGGCAGCATAAAATGGGATGCAAACAATGATACTGTCTATCAAAAGGCGTACAAGGAGGCGATGAAAAAGATTGAGTATCAGGCTCAGAGCGCCCTTGACGCATTTCGTTATGATTATCCGGAGGTGTTCTGGATGGGGAGCGTCGGTTGGGTATGCTCCGGCGGCCCAGGCTCTGACAGCAAAGGGATCTATTTGACCGTTTCCGGAGTGACGTTTGTCACTGCAGAGGTATACAGCGGGGCCAAATCAGAAGTTGCGTCCTTTGATCGGGCCGTAACCGCGGCTGTGTCAGAGATAAAGTCCGCGCTGCCTTCCGGAGCCGACCGTTACCAGACGGTGATGGAGATTCATAACTATATCTGCCGTGCGGTTGCCTACGAGGAGAATACATATGCCCATACGGCAGCGGGGGTGTTTCTGCATGGACAGAAAGTGGTGTGCGAGGGATACGCGAAAGCTTTCAAGATCTTGTGCGATCGGTTTGGCATTCCCTGCGCGCTGATCGCGGGAGACGCGAAGACGGATGAGGGCGATGCCAGTGAAGCGCATATGTGGAATTATGTAAAGATGGAAGATAATGCCTGGTATCTGGTGGATCCCACCTGGGATGATGTTGACAGTCTGGGTATCATAACAGGATTCTACTTTCTGGTGGGAAGCTCTACCACGGGGTATTATATTCCTGTCAGTCAGGAACGGAACATTACAGGAACCTTTTCTATGTCAAGTAATACGATAAATTTTGGAGTCCCGGCGTTGAGCACTGACCGGTATGTGCATCATATCTGGAAACAGGTATCCCGCAGGGAACCCACCTGTACCCATGCGGGGAGCAGAGAACTGGAGTGTACCCTGCACGGGGAAACAAAGACAGAAATATTACCGGCCGGTCATATATTTACCAATTATGTGTCCAACAAGGACGCCACCTGCCTGAAGGACGGCACAAAGACCGCCGTCTGCGACAGGTGCCGCAATGCCAGGGATACGGTGACGGATACCGGGAGTAAGCTGAAAGCTTATGCAAAATTCAACGCTTCCAGTGTGACGCTGAAAACAAAACAGTCCACTTCCGGCTTCAAAGTGACGCAGATGCAGAAGGGTGATTCTATTGTGTCCTGGACTTCCAGCAATAAAAACATTGCAAAGGTGTCGGGAAAGGCGGGCGGAACTTGTAAGATCAAGGCAGGGAGCAAGACCGGAACTGCTAAGATCACGGTAAAATTCAAGAGCGGGCTGAAAAAGACGTTTAAGGTAAAGGTGCAAAAGGGCAAGGTAAAGACGAGATCTATTACCGGCGTGCCGGCGAGTCTGACGCTGAAAAAGGGACAGAGTTATACTCTGAACCCGAAGCGCAGCCCCTTTACCAGCAAAGAGAAGCTTATCTATGAGACTTCCAACCGTAAGATCGCGAAAGTCAGCAGTAAGGGCGTGATCCGGGCGCTGTCACCCGGAAAGGTACAGATAACCGTAAAGTCCGGCAGCAAAAAAACGGTCTACAAGATAAAAGTGACAAAAAAGTAAGGAAATGACTGGGAAAAATTAGATTGACAGGGTATATGGTTGATGCTATTATTATTACGATTCTATTAATTTTATAGCATTTATGGGATGGAAAAGAAAAGGAGCAGACATGAGAAAAAGTTTGAAAAATGTATTGAAGGGATGTTTGGTGGCCGCAGCGGCATTTCTGATGCTGCCGGGAGCAAAGGCACAGGCTTCTGTGGTACAGACAGGGGCTACGACAAATTCAGCCACGATCAGATGGGACGCACCCTCGTCCACTTATTCCGAGGTGACCCAGTATCAGGTTTATGTGGGAACGGACTATCAAAACACAGCGCTTTACCGCACGTTCCCGGCTAACACGACGTCCTGTACGATCACCGGACTGTCCGCCGGCGTAAAAAAATATGTGAAGATAGAATATACATATCGTTCCAAGGGCAGCACCAGTACCAAAACCTACACGTCATCTGCGGGATCTACTTATGACGTGAAGACGCTTCCGGGTAAGGTGACCGGCGTAAAGCAGGACCGGTGGTATTATTTTGCACTGTCCTTCTACGCTACATGGAACAAGATAGAGGCTGCTGACGGTTATGAATATGTTGTCAGAACCAACACCGGGAAGGTGTTTAAAAAGGGAGAGACGGGATACAACTGGAACCAGTTCAGTGTAAATAAAATTTCCAACGAAATCATCTACACGGTACAGGTACGCGCCTATACGAAAATCAACGGAGTGAAATGTTACGGCGAATGGTCTGATCCGGGATACTTTTTCACACAGCCCAGGATTACATCGATCAGAGTAGCCAATAAGAAGATGACGATCAAGTGGAACAAAGTAGCCGGCGCTACCGGTTACAATATCTACGTTTCCACCAAACCCAGGAGCGGTTACAAAAAAGTGAAGTCCGTAGGAAAGAGCAAATCTTCCGTTACTATCACCAAATTCAAAGGCAAGAAGATTTCCGCGAAAAAGACTTATTATGTATATGTAGCCACTAAGAAGAAAGTTGGAAAAACGACTTATACCAGCGGAAAGCTGTATTATTGGAACTGTAAAGGCACAAAATTCAACAGCAGCAATTTTGGATACTTCTAAAAGGAAGGCTGATTGATCAAAATTGACAGAATAGAGAAACGCAGAGCCGATATGTCTGTAAGAAATTACAGGAGTCGGCTCTGATTTTTTGATTAGCAGAAACTACAGAAAATTTACAAGAAAAATTGTTTAAACTTCACAAAAAAACAGTGGTTTTCGGGTGGTTTTCCAAAAAGTATTTGTATAATTATGCAAACTAAGGGAATGCAAACTGAAAATCATGAATAATATGCGAAAACAGGCTGAAAATCGCAGAGAAAACCAGCTTAGTAAAAATAGATTTTTGTTTGCTGATACAATGTCATTGACTTAAGCAGATTTCTTTGAAAATGAGAGATCTGCTTTTTCTTTACCCGTAACAAAAATATATTTCAAATAGTGCTTGACACGCCGCCCGAAATGTGCGGCGTTTTTCTGATTATCATCAGAAAAACGCCAATTGATCAGGAAGAGAAACCATTCACCACTCACCTGATCAAGGAGGCTGCACATGCATTTTTCTGACTACATCAAAGCTACTCTCATGGCAATCATCGATGAAATTGCCGCTGACCCACGCAAGTTTGTTGTCAATCCCGGAAAAGATTTCACACGTAACCGCAAGATGGGATTCCGGGACACGCTCCTGATGCTCCTCACCATGGAAGGGGACTGCATCAAGGAGGAGATCTACCGGTATTTTGGCAGGAACAAGGAGGCTCCGTCAAAGTCTGCTTTCTATAGGCAGCGCCGTAAATTGAATTCCCAGGCACTGGCAAACCTTCTGTTCATGTTCAATCAAAAGCTTCCGAAAGAACTGTATAACGGAAAGTACCAGCTCATCGCCTGCGATGGTTCTGCGGCAGACATCTTTCGAAACCCGGATGCCCCTGACACCTTCTTTGAACCAAACGGGAAATCCTCCCGCGGCTTCAACCAGATTCACATCAATGCATTCTTTTCTATCCTGGACAGGCGTTTTACAAACCTTGTTATCCAGCCCGGCAGGAAACGTAATGAGTATGCCGCTTTCTGCGAAATGGTTGATGCCGCCGGCACCTCCGGCCCGCCCACGATCTATTTTGCTGACATGGGATATGCCTCTTACAACAACTTCGCTCACGTTATTGAAAACAGCCAGTTCTTTCTCATCCGCTGCAACGACAAGCGCCTCGCCGGAATCCTTGGCAGGCCAGTGGACGGTCTGCGGGAAGTGGACATGCACGTGGACCGGATCCTCACAAGATCCCAGGCAAAGAAGAAGCGCCTCCGCCCGGAATTATCGGAGAACTACCGCTATACATGTATGGCTGTCCCCATGGACTACCTGGACGAAAAGCATTCGGAATATGATATTTCCCTCCGTATCGTTCGGTTCGAGATCGCTCCGGGTTCCTTTGAGAACATCATTACAAACCTTCCTGATATTGAGTTTGATTTTGATGACTTCAAGGAGCTTTATCATCTGCGCTGGAACGAGGAAAATGGCTTCCGGGATCTCAAGTATCCGCTCTGTCTCACAGCCTTTCATTCTAAAAAATATGAGTATATCGTGCAGGAGGTCTGGGCAAGAGCCGTTCTCCATAACTTCAGCTCAGCCATTGCTTCCAACGTAGAGATAGAGAAAAAGGATACCTTGTACGAGTATCAGGCAAATTTTTCAGAGGCGTGTAAGACGTGCCGCGACTTTCTGCGTATCCATGACGGCAAAACAGAAATGGACGTGGAGAGCCTGATCGCTCAAAATATTGAGCCGATCAGGCCTGGAAGAACCTTCGCCCGCCAGCATAGGTTTAAACTTCCTATCAGCTTCTGTTATCGCAGATAGCGTAAACAGAGGTCTCCACACAGTATATATTACAACATCTACAGAGCGACGGCATCTGTTTTTTTAAAGGGAGCTGCGCGCTGTCTGTTTGCTATACCCTTTTTTTACTTCTGATCTTTACCACACTTTCAAAATACAACTGTCATTCCGGAAATGGTGCCTAACTCATGGTGAAAAACGTTTGATTCCACTTTTTCATTCGCCCCGATTCTTAAGTTCAACTGGATTTTCAGGCTTTTTCTCATTCCCTCATGATATTCCGCCTTAAGTCAATGACATTG
>CADCMM010000061.1 GCA_902802515.1 uncultured Lachnospiraceae bacterium | reverse complement strand
TTAAAAACAAATACGCCAAATGTCCTGGAGAAGATAATTGCCCTTCAGGCGGAACTGAAGGCTTCTTTGAGCGAGTGCGAATCCCTGAAGAGCAAGATGGCAAAAGACGCGCTTGGAGATGTGATGGACAAGGTGCTGGACATCAAGGGAGTGAAACTGTTAGCTTCGAAGATGGAAGGCGTAGACATGAACGGCTTGCGGGAACTGGGTGATCAGCTGAAAGAGAAGCTGGGAGATGGCGTTGTGGTTCTTGCTTCTGTGGTGGATGGCAAGGTGAACCTGATGGCCACAGCTACGGATGCGGCCATAAAAGCAGGAGCCCATGCGGGAAATCTGATAAAGGGAATTGCGGCTCTGGTTGGCGGCGGCGGCGGGGGCCGTCCGAATATGGCACAGGCTGGCGGAAAGAATCCTGCTGGCATCGATGCGGCTCTCGCCAAGGCTGCGGAAGTTCTGTCTGATCAGGTGAAGTAAAAGGTTACTATTCACAGCCCCTCCGCCAACAGACCTCAGACCATCCGTGCTGCGCACGTCTGCCGCGTCTTACGACGCTTTTATGTCTAAGGTTGTAAATAGTAACAGTAAAAGTCACATTTTTTAAGAAAACAGTTGACGAACACGAAAAATCTGCTATAATACTTATTAGTGCAGTAAAAATACCCAGACAGTTGTATTATGCACAATTTACAGCTGGAGGGAGGTTAGGTGTGAGACAATGTCAAATGTGATCGTTAAAGAGAATGAGACGTTGGATAGCGCTTTGCGCCGTTTCAAGAGAAATTGCGCAAAGGCTGGTATTCAGCAGGAGATTCGCAAGAGAGAGCATTACGAAAAGCCGAGCGTTAGACGTAAGAAAAAATCTGAAGCTGCTCGCAAACGGAAATTTAACTAATGTGCAGTCAAAGTCCCTGGTCGGCCAGACCAGGGATTTGTTGTTTAGGGAGTTTTTATGCAAAAGCTGTTAAAACGCTTATTCAGCAGAATGTTTTTTGTGGGGATATCGATCATTTTGCAGATTTTCTGGTTTACAGAATTTGTATATCTGCTGGGAAGTCGGTATCAGATATTTATGAATTTGATTCAGATAGTCTGTGCGGTGGCGATATTATGGATCGTCAATAAGAGAATTAATCCGGCGTATAAACTGGCATGGACGATACTGATTCTTCTGGTGCCGGTAGTAGGCGCGTCACTCTACCTGATGTTTGGTAATTCCAGAATGGCTAAGACGGTAAAACACAGTTATGATGAGGCGGCTAAGAGTAGTGAGCATGTATTAATAGAGAACCCAAAGGTGCGGGAAAAGCTGGAACAGATAGATCTGCAGATCAACAAGCAGTCCGTGTACCTGAGGGATTACGCAGGATTTCCCGTTTACCAGAATACCCAGACAGAATATTTCCCAGTGGGAGAACTGCTGTATCAGAGAATGATCGAAGAGCTGAAAAAGGCGGAGCATTTTATATTTCTGGAATACTTTATTATTGATAATGGGGAAATGTGGCAAAGTATTCTGAATATCCTGGAAGAAAAGGCAAAGAACGGGGTAGACGTCCGCCTGATCTATGATGATGTGGGGTGTGTGAATACACTTCCGTCCGGATTCTATAAAGAGGTCAGGGCCAGAGGAATTCAGTGTGAGGTGTTTAATCCTTTCCGGCCTGTTGTGTCGGTGGTGCTGAATAACCGGGATCACAGGAAAATTATGGTGATCGACGGGCATACGGGATTTTCCGGCGGTATCAATCTGGCGGATGAATATATTAACCGTAAGGTGCGCTTCGGGCACTGGAAAGACACCGGCGTTATGCTGAAGGGCGAGGCAGTGTGGAGCTTTACGGTTATGTTTCTCCAGATGTGGAGTGTCATGAGGGGGACGATGGAAGAACTGGAAGATATGTCCGGATATCAGTCTCATCGTTACTATGCCGGGAATTTCCCGGATGATGGTTTTGTACAGCCCTACAGCGACACACCTCTGGATCAGGAAACGGTTGGTGAGAATGTTTACCTGAATATCATTAATCTGGCAAAAAGGTATGTTTATATTTTTACGCCGTACCTGATCATCGATAATGAGATGATGACCTGCCTGTGTCTGGCGGCCAAAAACGGGGTGGATGTGCGTATTGTCACTCCTGGAATACCGGATAAAAAGATGGTGTTTCTGTTGACACAGTCCTACTATGAGCAGCTGATCGATTCCGGAGTCAGGATTTTTGAGTATGCGCCGGGATTTCTCCATGCAAAATGCTTTATCTGTGATGATGAGGTGGCTACCGTCGGATCTGTGAACATGGATTATCGCAGCCTGTACCTTCACTTTGAGTGCGGAGTCTGGATGTATCAATCAAAAGCGGTGATGAAGGTGAAGGAGGACGTCCTGGAGACACTGAAGGATTCCAGAGAGATCACGAAAGAATATTGCAAAAATCGAAATATTATTGTACGCCTGATGCAGAGTATCCTTCGTCTGCTGGCTCCCATGCTTTGAACGAAACCCGCTTTGTGTGTTTCACTGGTGAAAAACAGGAATAAACCGCTGAACTTTCTATATATTTAAAATAAATAGAATGTCCGGCGGTTTTTATATGTTAAAAAAGATAGGAAGCATGCTATTATTGGTCTGGCTTGTGCTGGGTACCGGCGCAGGCGTATTTGCGGAAGGGGAAGTTCTGGAATTGGAGACGCCCCACGCAATTTTGATAGAGGTGTCCACTGGAACAGTGCTGTATGAGAAGGACGCAGATACTCCGGTACACCCTGCCAGCGTCACCAAGGTCATGACCATGCTTTTGATCATGGAGGCATTGGATCAGGGGAAGTTGAAACTGGAGGATGAAGTGGTGACCAGCGCCCATGCAAAATCTATGGGGGGATCCCAGGTTTTTTTAGAAGAAGGAGAAAAGCAGACGGTGGAGACTATGCTAAAATGCATTGTCATAGCATCAGGAAATGATGCCGCAGTAGCCATGGCGGAACACATTGGAGGGAGCGAGCAGGCTTTTGTACAACGAATGAATGAACGGGCAGCGGAATTAGGAATGAAAAATACACATTTTGTGGACTGCTGCGGTCTGACACAGTCCCCAGAGCATTACACCACAGCCAGGGATGTAGCCATCATGTCAAGAGAGCTATTAATGAACCATCCTCAGATTTCGCAATACTCCGGTATCTGGATGGAGGATATTACCCATGTAACCCGGCAGGGAAGCAGCCCTTTTACGTTGACTAACACTAACAAGCTGCTGCGAAGCTATGACGGGTGCGATGGCCTGAAAACCGGGAGCACCAGCATCGCGAAATACTGTCTTTCCGCCACCGCTGTCCGGGATGGCATCCGTCTGATCGGGGTGGTGATGACTTCTCCGGATTCGAAGACCAGGTTTCGCAATGCTACGGAATTGCTTAATTACGGTTTTGGCGTATGCAGTCTCTATCGGGATCCTCATGAGACACCACCGGATCCGGTTCCCGTGGCGGCGGGCAAAGTAGATATGGTGGCAGCAGAGTATGAGTCTGAATTTACTTATCTGAGTACCAAATCGGAAGACTTTTCCGGGATCACTACTGAGATAACTCTTCAGGAGAATCTGAAAGCGCCGGTCCAAAAGGGGGAATTTCTGGGAGAACAGATTTACTATCTGGGAGAGAAAAAACTGGGAAGTTCTCGGATACTGGCAGCGGAGGATGTAGAAAAAATGGCTTTTTTAGACTGCCTGAAGAAAGCTTGGGAGCTTTATTGCATGTAATGTCGAAAAACCGTTCTTTTTTTTATAGAAAGATTATGTTATACTCTCAGAGTGACCGATGTGCTGCCGCCTAAAGAGGGCGGCAGAACGGTTAGCTCAAGGAGGATTATGAGTTCGATAAAAGTTTCCCATTACAAAATCAGAATATCGGATCCCATGCTGCGGCCGCAGCAGCCGTTTTCCATTGCAGTGCTTGCTGATCTGCATAATACGGTGATCGGAGAACAGAATGAGACATTGCTGCAGGAAATACGGGAGGCGGATCCGAAGGCAGTGCTGTCGGCAGGAGATATGGTGCTGGCCAAAGCGAAGAACCTGGGTGTTGATTCTGCAGTGGCGCTTCTTGGTGAACTCACCAGAAGATATCCGGTCTATTGCGCGAACGGAAACCATGAGACGCGGATGGAATACCGCCAGGAAGCGTTCGGCGACGCCTATGAGAAATACACACAGAAAATACGCAGCCTTGGGGTTCACATCCTGCGAAATTCCGGTCAATTTCTTGAAATAAACCGGACGAAACTTGCCATCTACGGTTATGAGATGGATTGGAAATATTACGGACATGGAAGAAGACAAAAAATGCCGGCGGAAGAGATAAGAGAAGCACTGGGAGAGCCGGCCGAAGGGGCTTACCGCATTTTGCTTGCCCATAATCCGGACTATTTTTCTGCGTACGCTCAGTGGGGAGCAGACCTGACGCTTTCCGGACATCTCCACGGCGGCATGGTACGGCTGCCAAAAATCGGTGGATTGATCAGTCCGAACTGGACCCTGTTTCCAAAATACGATCATGGGCTGTACACTATTGGAGAAAAAAAGATGATCGTCAGCGCCGGATTGGGATCGCACACGATAAAACTCAGGATCAATAATCCACCGGAACTGGTGGTGCTTGATTTTGTATAAAAACGCTTCTAAGGAGGAGTTAGATGGGAATACCGGTAAAGCTGCAGGCGTTTGAAGGGCCGCTGGACTTGCTGCTGCATCTGATTGATAAGAACAAAGTAAATATATATGATATTCCGATCGTGGAGATTACGGATCAATATCTGGCTTATATCGAGGAGATGCAGAGACAGGATCTGAACGTCATGAGTGAATTTCTTGTGATGGCGGCAACGCTTATCGACATCAAATCAAAAATGCTTCTTCCGCCGGAGGTGGATGAAGAAGGCGAAGAACTGGATCCCAGAGAAGAACTGGTACAAAAGCTGCTGGAGTATAAGATGTACAAATATATGTCTTATGAACTAAGGGATCGGGAAGAAGACGCGGCTTACCATCTCTACAAAAAAGAAAATATTCCTGACGAGGTAAAGGCATATCGTGAACCTGTAAACCTGGACGACCTGTTAAAAGATGTGACACTTTCCAGATTAAATACAGTGTTTCAGGAAATCATGAAACGCCGGGAGGACCGGATCGATCCGATCAGGAGCCGCTTTGGTAAGATCGAGAAAGACGAGGTGGATCTGAATGAAACAATGGCCTTCGTGGAGCAGTATATTATGGACAGGGGAAGCTGCACTTTCCGGAATCTTCTGACACTGCAGAAAGGCAAGATGTATATGGTGGTTACCTTCATGACGATCCTGGAGCTGATGAAGGTCGGGAAAATTGGAGTAGAGCAGAATGGTACATTTGCGGAAATTTACATAACAGCCAAGGATCCATCTGAGTGGAACGTACCGAATGACAGGGAAAATCCAGAAGAATGAACCATTGATGAAAGAACATATAAGGAGAAATAACAGTGGAAATAAAAAAAACACAGGCTGCTATTGAGGCAATCTTATTTACCATGGGTAATTCAGTGGAGGCAGAAAAAATTGCAAAGGCGATTGAACAGGATACACAGACAACAGAAAAACTGATCCACGATATGATGGATCGTTATCTGGAAGAGGATCGGGGTATCCAGATAATTGAGCTGGACCATTGTTATCAGCTATGTACAAAACGGGAATATTACGAGACGCTGATACGGATTGCCAAGCAGCCCCAGAAGATCGTACTGACGGATGTCCTGCTGGAGACGCTTTCCATTGTTGCTTACAAACAGCCGGTCACCAGACTGGAGATTGAGAAGATCCGGGGTGTGAAGAGCGACCATGCGGTGAATAAGCTGGTGGAATATAATCTGATCAAGGAATTGGGACGCCTGGATGCTCCGGGAAGGCCGCTGTTGTTTGGGACAACAGAAGAATTTCTGAGACATTTTGGGGTGCAGTCGCTGGAAGACCTTCCCGTGATCAACCCTATGCAGGTGGAGGATTTTAAATCAGAAGCAGAGGAAGAAATTCAGATGAAGCTGCAGGTTTAGGGAAGCACTGATGAAACCAGCATTTCCTTAGATTCATAGGAAGAGGGGGCAGTACATATATTTTAAGGAAATAATTGAAACTGGAGAGCAATAGATGAATTATAGTCAATGGATGGGAATATACCGAAAAAGCAGTTTTAGGTTCATGCTCTGGCTAAGCCTATGTATACTGCTTTTTTCTTGTCCGGAAAAAACTGTGGCACAGGAACCCCCTCAAGAATTAAATAATCTGTATGCCCGCAGCGCCGTTTTGATGGATGGTGACAGCGGGCGTGTTTTGTTTGGGAAAAATGAGCAGGAGGTGCTGCCTATGGCAAGCACCACAAAGATCATGACCTGTATTTTGGTGCTGGAATTGGCAAGCCCCGAAGAGCTTTGTGAGGTATCAGAAAAGGCTGCAAGTCAGCCGCAGGTCCATCTTGGAATGCGGTCCGGGGAAAGCTATTATCTGAAGGATCTTCTGTATTCCATGATGTTGGAGTCCCACAATGATTCGGCTGTGTGCGTGGCAGAGCATGTGGGAGGAACTGTAGAAGATTTTGCCAGATTAATGAACAAAAAGGCTGCGCAGATCGGCTGTGAACATACTCATTATGTGACCCCCAACGGACTCGACGGGGAGGACAAAAACGGAGCTCACAGCACGACTGCGGAGGATCTTGCGAAGGTGATGCGCTATTGTATCAGCCAGTCGGAGAAGTCAGAGGAATTTCTGACTATAACAAGAACGATGCAGTACAGCTTTCAGGAAGCGTCAGGAAGCCGGAGCTTTACCTGTGTGAACCACAATGCGCTGCTTTCCATAATGGAAGGCGCTCTTTGCGGAAAGACCGGTTTTACCGGAAGTGCCGGATATTGTTATGTTGGAGCGGTGCGCCGGGGGGAAGAGACACTGATCGTAGCCCTTCTGGCCTGCGGTTGGCCCAGCCACAAGACTTATAAGTGGACCGATACTGCCAAGCTGGTAGAGTACGGATTTTCCCATTACGAGAAAAAACAGTTTGACTTGGGAAAAGTGCAGCTTCCATCCATATCCGTTCATAATGGCGTGGAAGATGAAGTGTCGGTACAGGTACTGCTGGAAACACAGCATGGAAAGGGAGAAATACTGCTTTTGCCGGAGGAAACAATTCAGGCGAAGATTGAAATGCCCAAGATGTTGGAGGCTCCGGTGAACGCGGGGGATGCGGCGGGCAGTATTTCCTGTATGGTGGGAGACTGGGAGGCGGCTCGTTTTACGTTAGTTTTGGACAGAGATATTGAGCGGATCAATTTCCGTTTTTGTTTGAAAAATGTGCTGAAAGAGTTCTTTTTCTAAACCGACATTTTCGTCAAAAATGCTTGCCTTTTTTACGGAAAGGGACTATTATGATAATGGCAGAAAATTGAAAAATTTATTATAAAATGGAGGTCTGAAAGAATGAGTAATACAGCACAAAGCTTAGCAGGCACAAGAATAAATTCTTTGCTTGATGAGAACAGTTTTGTTGAAATCGGCGGATATGTAACTGCCAGAAACACTGATTTCAACATGCAGCAGACAGAAGCTCCGTCCGATGGAGTCATAACCGGATATGGTGTGATTGATGGCAATCTGGTATATGTATATGCCCAGGACGCTTCTGTGCTGGGGGGAAGCATCGGTGAAATGCACGCGAAGAAGATCGTGGGTCTTTATGATATGGCCATGAAGATGGGAGCGCCGGTCATTGGCCTGATCGATTGTGTCGGTCTGAGACTTCAGGAGGCGACAGACGCGCTGAATGCCTTTGGTGAAATTTATATGAAACAGACTTTGGCATCCGGTGTGATTCCTCAGATCACAGCAGTATTTGGTACCTGCGGCGGTGGACTGGCAGTAGTTCCGGGACTTACCGATTTTACATTTATGGAAGAAAAGAAAGCTAAATTGTTTGTGAATTCCCCCAACGCACTGGACGGAAACCGGGCCGAAGTATGTGACACAGCGGCTGCAAAGTTCCAGAGTGAAGAGACCGGATTGGTTGATTTTGTGGGTACAGAAGAGGAGATTTTTGCAGGCATCCGGAAACTGATCAGCATCCTTCCGGCCAATAATGAGGACGATGGGGTATATGAAGAATGCAGCGATGATCTGAACCGTGTATGTACGGATCTGGCCAATGCTGCTGGAGATACTTCCATCCTTCTTTCCCAGATCTCCGACAATGGCGTATTTGTGGAAACAAAAGCTGCCTATGCAAAAGACATGGTGACAGGTTTTATCAAACTGAATGGACAGACAGTCGGCGCGGTGGCGAACCGTACGGAAGTGTACGATGCAGACGGAAATAAGACAGAGGAATTTGACGCGGTTCTCAGCGCGAGAGGCGCCCTGAAGGCTGCAGAGTTTGTGAAGTTCTGCGATGCTTTTGAAATTCCGGTACTTACTTTGACGAATGTGACTGGTTTTAAAGCTACCAAATGTTCCGAGGCGAGAATCGCAAAAGCGGCAGCCAAGCTGACCTACGCATTCGCTGACGCTACGGTGCCAAAGGTAAATGTGGTTATCGGAAAAGCCTTTGGCAGCGCTTACTCCGTCATGAACAGCAAGGCCATCGGCGCGGATATTACTTTTGCATGGAGCCAGGCGGAAATCGGTATGATGGATGCCAGATTGGCTGCGAAGATCATGTATGCGGATGCTGACAATACACTGATCAATGAGAAAGCAGCGGAATATGCCACGCTGCAGTCCAGCGCTCTGGCCGCGGCCAGAAGAGGCTATGTGGATACGATTATTGAAGCTGAAGATACGAGAAAATATGTCATCGGCGCATTTGAGATGTTATTCACGAAGAGAGAAGACCGTCCGGTTAAGAAGCACGGCGCGGTTTAAGAGAGGTGAATGATATGAAAAATAAAATTAAAGCGATGTTACTTGCCGCTGGTCTGACGGCCAGTCTTCTTGGCACCTGCGCTTTTGCGGAAACTCCCACCGAAGCGGTAACAGAGACTGCCACGGAAACGTCTGCAGCAGAGAATGAGACCGGCGAGGCTGCTTCTGAAGCCGCTCAGGAGGTTACAGCAGAGAGCAAGTATGCACCGTATTATGATATTATTGAGGAATCTGTCACCAAGACGCTGCGGCAGTTGTCCGACATGCCGGAGGAGCAACTTGATACCATCATCAATGAAAGTCAGAATGCGAGTCAGATCGCCATTGCGACCAACTGGAAGTCCGTAAGAGAAGAACTGGGTAACTTTGTGGAGGTTGCTTCTCAGGAAATTACGGAAGAGGGCGATGTCATCACTGTGACCAGTAAGGTCATTTACGATGGGGTGAGCGATAAGACGGAAGTCATCGTTACTTATACAGATGATGAAAAGAACAGCACAGGTTCGCTGGAATGGGAGATCAAATATCCTATGAGCAAGCTGATGGAGCAGGCTGGTCTGAATACCCTGATGGGTATGGGGATTGTATTCTGCGTACTGATCTTCCTGAGCCTGATCATCGGCCAGCTTCACTGGATTCCGAACCTGATGAACGGAAAAAAGAAAGAGCAGGAAACAGTACCTTCGACAGCTCCCGCAGCTTCGGCTCCGGTTTCAGAAACTGTGGAGGAAGAGGATCTGACGGATGATCTGGAACTGGTGGCGGTTATTTCCGCAGCTATCGCGGCATCTGAAAATACTTCCGCAGACGGATTTGTAGTACGTTCCATTAAGAAAGCGAATAGAAGAAAATGGCTGAACGCCTAATAACAGGAGGAAAGAAAGATGAAAAATTATACGATCACAGTGAATGGCAATGTATATGATGTAACAGTAGAAGAAGGAACCGGTTCCTCATCGGCACCGGCAACGGCTCCCAAGGCAGCACCGAAAGCAGCTCCCGCAGCCCCTAAGGCAGCACCGAAAGCAGCTGGAGCAGGCGCGGTGAAAGTGACTGCTTCCGTACCTGGCAGGGTATTCAAGATTGAGGCAAATGTTGGACAGACCGTAAAGGCCGGCGACAACATTGTGATCCTGGAAGCGATGAAGATGGAGATTCCGGTGGTGGCTCCTCAGGACGGAACCATTGCAAGTATTGACGTGGCAGCCGGTGATGCAGTAGAAAACGGTGATACTCTGGCTACCATGAACTAAAAAGGACCCGAATATCTGATTAACTGGGAGGTAAAAAATGTCTTACGTTACAAGTACATTGTCAAATCTTCTGCATCAGACCGCATTCCTGAATCTGACATGGGGAAACTACGTCATGATTTTGGTTGCGCTGATCTTCCTGTATTTGGCAATTAAGCACGATTTTGAACCATTGCTTCTGGTTCCCATTGCCTTCGGTATGCTGCTGGTAAATATCTATCCGGACATTATCGCAGAACCTTATACCGATGCGCTGGGTGTGGAGCATGCGGGCGGTCTGTTCCATTACTTCTATATCCTGGATGA
>CADCMM010000060.1 GCA_902802515.1 uncultured Lachnospiraceae bacterium | reverse complement strand
TTCTCCATAAGTTCTGTGATCAGTTCTTCAATGCTGAACGGCCGATAACCATACTCCTGCATCTGATCAATATACTGATCCAAAGTATCGTTCTTTAATGCCCGGAAAAACTTTTTCGTATCCTTATTGGCCTTGGACAGCCGTTTCAGATAATCGCCGGCTTTATCCCACTGCCCCTGCTTGTAATACAGCACGGAAAGCGGCAATAACATCTGTGTCTCCTCATGCCCGTCATACTTTTTGTGCAGCTCCAGGGCAGGCTGTTCTTCCTCCATCAGCGCATAAAGATGCATCAGGGTATATCTTACCCCCAGATTATCATTTTCACAAAGCCGTAGCATCTCCTCGCACTCTGCTATAGCTCTCCTCGTCATGCCGCAGTCTTTCAATGTTTCCATATACTCCTGGCGCAGCCGCATATACGGCCTTGTAGCCGTGATACCCCAAAAATGGCCTATATCATCCGCCATATAGCCTTCCCGCTCCATAAGTTCCGTTCCATGCTTGATAGCGCTCTCCAGTTTCTTTAGCAGGTCCAGCTCATCCGTCGCGGTAATCTCCGCGATCATTCTCTCCGCATCCAGATTATCCGCATCCAGCTGCAGCGCTTTCCTGGCATATTTCAATGCGCTTGCTTCATTACCGGCATCTTCCGCCAGTTCCATAAAGTCATCTGACGTTTCCGCGTTCTTTTCCGTCATCTGCTGCGGCAGATTATGATTATACTGATTTATAAATTGTTCAAATAAATCCCCCAGTTCTTTCTCGTTCATATTATCGCCGCCGTTTTCTTTCGCAAACGCCTCAAACTGCTTAAATGCCTTCTCTGTTTCTCTGCTCATAACATCTCCTTCTAAAGTTTTAAAATATACCTAAAGTATCCTCCGTTTTGATTCGATTTTTTATAGGAACAGAATACCACATATTGGAGGGGATTGCTACTTGGATTTGTTAAAATAAATGATATATCGAAACAGTATTGGGGAAAACAAATGAACGTATTAGATAAGATTGGCAAATTGTGTGATGCTTTCGGTATCACGATGTCACAATTCTTTATGGACGAGGAAACGGGACAGGCCGTCCTGCTGACCGAGCAGCAGATAAGGCTATTAAATTATGCCGCCAGATTAAATCCACAGCAATACGATTCCCTGCTCAATTTTCTTCGGACGATCTGGCCGGAAGAATTTAAATAATATCGAACATATTAAAAATCAGAACCTTCTGATCTTTATTTTTATCAGAACCATTGAAAAATCCGAACTTTTCTGTCGGCAGTCTGTAATTTCCACATGCCTATCATGTAAAAGTTCGGATTTTATTTTTTAATATCTGGCAACCAATGACTTCCGACTGCCGTTCTTATTCTTCCATTTGGCATTAACTGAGGATTTGTTTTCATCCTCTAATATGGCCATTGCGTTAAATTAATACAGAAGATTTCAAAATGAGGTGTTGATTTTGGTTGTGATAAATGGATAAATTTCAATTAATTTCGGCTTGTAAAATTATTTGCCGAAATTAATTGAAATTTTCTTTTTGTTTTTATATTATACAGGTGGAGGTGATTCACATGAATGAACTTGCTGAGAACAAAAAGTTCATCACTACCGCTGAACTTAAAGATATGGGGTACTCCTATTACAAAATAGGCAAGCTGGAAAAAGACGGACTTCTCCGCCGGGTCAATCGAAGCACTTATGAAAATCTCTCATACAAGGGAGATGAGAACGACTTCTTCAGCGCAGAAGCCTTCGTGCCGAATGGTGTCATATGTCTCATGAGTGCCGCCAGATATTATGAACTTACCAACTTCCTGCCGGACTCGGTCGATGTAGCGATAGAGCGAAAGAAAAAAGTTGTCACTCTTCCGGACTGGCCGGAAATAAAAATATTCTACTTCGATCCTGCTCGTATGGATCTTGGAGTTACCGAAGTCCGGGAAGGTGATAATGTTTTTCATATCTTCGATATCGAAAAAACTGTCGTAGACATCATCTACTACAGGAATAAGATCGGTATCGAGGAAACATCCGAGGTGCTGCGGAATTACCTGAAACGAAGGGACAGGCAGATAGACCGACTATACGCCTATGCAAAACGACTCAGATGCGAAAAGATCGTCAGAACATATCTGGAGGTGCTTGTATGATGAATGCAGAATCAGTAAAAGCCAGATTGAAAAACTTTGCAAAAGATACCGGTCATACATTCCAGGAAGCTCTCACCTACTACGGGCTGGAACGGACGATCTACCGTATCTCTGTGTCAGAGTATGCTGAGCACTTCGTGCTGAAGGGCGGTATTTTCCTGTATGCGATATTTGACCGGAACTACGAACGGGCAACCACGGATGTTGATCTTCTTGCACGGAGGATATCTAACAGCAGCAAGGAAATGAAAGCCGTATTTCAAAGCATTCTGTCACAGAAAATCGATGATGCTCTTGTGTTTGATACTGTTTCCATTACGGTGGAAGACATTACGAAATTTAAGGAATATCATGGTCTCCATATCTCTGCTGTCGGATATCTTGACCGCACAAGAATCCCTGTCGGGATCGATATAGGGTTTGGAGATGTGGTTTATCCTGATGCAGTAAAAATGGAGTTCCCGGTCATTCTTGACATGGAACCTCCGAAGGTAAATGCCTACTCCCTTGAATCATCCATTGCAGAAAAACTTGAGGCTATTATCCATAACGGGTAAGGATGTGGATCGGATCTTACAGAATCTGATGCTTGCCAGCGGTCAGAAGATTGTGCCGGAAAAGACACTGATCATCTTCGACGAGGTGCAGGATTGCCCCAAGGTTATCAACTCCATGAAGTATTTCTGCGAGAATGCCCCACAATATCACATTGCCTGCGCTGGTTCCCTGTTGGGAATTGCCCTGGCGAAACCATCTTCTTTCCCAGTGAGCAAGGTCAACTTCATGCAGATTGATCCCATGACATTCACGGAATTCCTGCTTGCCAACGGCGACGAAAACCTTGTCAAGTATCTGGAAAGTGTGGAAACCATTGAACCAATCCCCGATGCTTTCTTTAATCCTCTTTATGAAAAACTCAAGATGTACTATGTCACCGGAGGAATGCCGGAGCCTGTGTTGATGTGGATGCCTTTGTTCATGGCTGACCAGACGGACCGTTTGATCGGGCTGGCATTGGAACAATAATGGGGAATCTATTTTTGTTTTATCGTCTTTCTTTCGCGACGATCAGCGTAAAGTACCCCGCATCATCCGGTATCTCCTCCGCACTGCGGTAAATCTTCTCCGTTTCCATGCCGCAGTTTTCCACCGCGCTTACATTCCGCCCGCTGGTGCGCAAAAGCTCTTTGACTTCTTTCATATGGCTGGCGGATTTCATCAATATGTAAGTGCCGGGGCAATTCAGAGTGTCCTGCGTCTTATGAACCGCGGGAATAATGTGGAGCTGCTCATCCCATTCTGTCAGGGGAAGTTTTAATCTGGCAGCTGCGGCGCAGAAAGAAGTGACGCCGCTGACCAGCTCTACAGAATAACCGTCCGCCTCCAAAATATGCTGTAGGTAGCTGAAGGTGCAGTAAACGGTTGGATCTCCCAGTGTCAGGAAAACCACATTTTTTCCCTGATCCAAGTATGTTTCCAGAATCTTCGCGCCTTTTCTGTGTTCCTGATCCATCTGTGTTTGGTTCTTCACCATAGGCATGTCCACCGCGATTACCTCTTTTTCTGCAAGCTGCGGAACTGCCTTCCCTGCGATCTGATAGGCAACGGACTCTGCCGGATTCTTTCCCGGAACAGCGATCACCTCATTTTCCCGAATCAAGCGAACGGCTTTTAATGTCATTAACTCCGGATCCCCAGGGCCCACGCCCACTCCATATGCAATCCCTTTCATTATGAAATTCCTCCTGCTCATTATACTGTATATAATCATACCACAAAGCCGCCCCAGTTGCGATTTGTAAAGGACTTTTTAATCCAAACAATAAATTTTTTCTTTTTTCATCATACTTTTCACTATAAAATCTTATATCTCTCAAAAAATTATTGCATATTGTATTGCATTTTGTGTTCTTCTGCATATAATAGAAGTGAGAGGAGGATACTATGTACGAGCATTTTGAAATGAATCTGGACGATGCTTCATTTGAATGGGATGACGAAAAAGAAGAACTAAACTTTCAAAAACATGGCATCCACTTCAAGACCGCCGCAAAGGTTTTTCTCGATCCGGATAAATTAATACGCGAAGATGAAGAACATCCGCAGGAACAGCGATATAACGTTTTAGGAAAGGTTGGAAAAGTTCTCTTTGTGGTCTGCGCCTTCAGAGATAAAAATGTTATTCGAATGATTTCTGCCAGGTTGGCTACTAAGCCTGAAAAGGAGAGGTATGAATATGGCGAAACTGAATATTAAAGAATTAAATAAAGAATTGTCTATGGACGAACTGTCTGAGCTTGATGCTGCCGCTGCTCTTCCACCTGTCTTTGATAATGATAGTCCGGAAATGACAGCAGAAATGCTCCTTCAATTTAAACGAGTTCGACAGGGAGAAAGAAATAAGCAGACGGTTTCCTTGCGGCTTTCACCAGCCACTCTCAAAAAAGCTAAAATGTATGGAAAAGGATATACTTCCTTTCTCAGTCGTCTTTTAGATGAAGCAATTAAAGACGATTCTCTGGTTCGTAAATGCATTTAACTGAAAATCAGCCTCAGTTACTATTTGGGTCTAAAACAGTCAGATAAGCCATCTGCTATAGAATAATCCTATTGCAGATGGCTTAAAAACAAATTCATTTTGAGATAACTTATCCTGAAAGTCCGATTCCTTCTTTCAGAGGAATATTTTCTGACTCTTTCTTTACTTCCTTGATATCCTCGTTCTCCTTAATGATAAAGAAACGGATAGAGCATACAATGGCGTTTTTCCAAACTAAAACCGGCATTATGCAGGCAGCAGAGCGAATCATGTTACAACACCGAAAGCATTGAATTAATTTCCCGGACATGCTATACTCCCGTTGTAACTGTATTATATCCCCAGTCATAGATTATCCGGCTCTATCGGGTTTTCTTATGGCGCATACATAGGTTGGATCTTTAGCCTCCGTGTCTGCAGATTTTTCTGTGCGGAGCCATACCTGTCCGGGTGGCATCCGCAGCGTGAAAGTTCTGCCAAAATAGATATGCAAAGGGCTTTGTTTCAACTGGAAGGGGAATAGTAACAAGGAGGAAAATTGAATATGAAAACAAGAAAAAAAGACACCCGTTGGATGGTCAGTGTTGCACTTATGGCCGCTATTGTAATTTTGCTGGCAAATACCCCGCTGGGCATGATCCAGCTGCCGGTCATCAAGGCGACAACAGTCCATATCCCCGTCATTATTGGCGCCGTTTTGCTGGGTCCTGCTGCCGGAGCAATTCTTGGCGGCGTGTTTGGTATCTGCTCTATGATCAGCAATACCACCGCCCCCACCCTGCTCTCTTTTGCGTTCTCACCGTTTCTGAGCAGCGACCTGGCAGGCATCTTTAAAGCACTATGGATCTCCATCGGCTGCCGTATCATGATCGGCGTGCTGGCAGGCTGGATCTGGATCGCGCTTAAGAAGCTGAAAGTTTCTGCCTGGGTTGCGCTCCCTATCACCGGTTTCTTAGGTTCCATGGTAAATACGGTGTTTGTTATGGGCAGTATTTACCTTCTTCTGGCTAGCCAATATGCAGAGGCGAAAAATGTGGCGGTGAGTGCCGTCTGGGGACTGGTGATGGGTACGGTAGTTGCCTCCGGCATCCCGGAAGCCATAGCGGCTGCCATTCTGGTAACTGCCCTTGGGAAAGCATTGCTTTCCATTTTTTCCCGTCAAAATATAAACCATGAAAGATAACCTGCGAAAGCGATAGGGTAGCACTATGATTTTAGCGATAGACATCGGAAATACAAATATTGTCCTGGGCTGTATCCGGGACCGGAAAATTCTATTTACAGAGCGTCTTTCCACGGATCATGCCAAAACAGATCTGGAACACGCGATCTCCATCAAGAATGTGCTGGAGCTTCACAATATTGATCCAAAGGAAATCGAGGGAGCCATCATTGGCTCCGTTGTTCCCCCTATCACTGCGCTGATCGGGGAAGCGCTTCGAAAGATCACCGGCTGTACCGCCATGATCGTGGGACCCGGGGTAAAGACGGGACTGAATATCCTGATGGATAATCCCGCCCAGGTAGGAAGCGACCTGATCGTGGGGGCCGTGGCCGGCATTGCGGAGTATCCCCTCCCGCTGGTTCTCATTGATATGGGTACTGCCACCACGGTCTGCGTCATTGATGAACACAAAAATTACATCGGCGGTATGATCATGCCGGGCCTTCGGGTTTCCCTGGATTCCCTTACCAGCCGCACTTCCCAGCTTCCACGCATCAGTCTGGATCCTCCGAAGCGGCTGATCGGAAAGAACACCATCGAATGCATGAAGAGCGGGATTCTCTTCGGCAATGCATCTTGCATTGACGGCATGATCGACCGCATTGAAAAAGAACTCGGACAGAACGTGACGGCCGTTGCCACCGGAGGCCTCGCCGGGCGGATCGTTCCCCTGTGCCGCCATGAGATCACCCTGGACGACGAACTGCTGCTGAAGGGACTGCTGCTCATCTATGAGAAAAATTCATGAAAGCGAGGAATACTATGATACCGGAAAGACTGGCCGCCCTGCGCGCCCTCATGAAACAGCATGATATAGATGCTTATCTGGTTCCCACCGATGACTTCCACTGTTCGGAATATGTGGGAGATTACTTTAAGTGCCGGGAATTTATCACAGGTTTTACCGGTTCCGCCGGAACTGCTGTGATCACCCGGGATGCGGCGGGACTCTGGACGGATGGAAGATACTTTATCCAGGCTGCCAGACAACTGGAGGGAAGCGGGGTTACTCTTTATCGTATGGGGGAAGAAGGGGTATCCACCATGGAAGAGTTTCTGTTAGATACCCTGAAGCCGGGGCAATGCCTGGGATTTGACGGTCGGACTATGACTGCCGGGCAGGGAGCCAAATTGGAGCAAAAACTGGCGGAGAAGAATATTTCCATATCCTGTCAGTTGGATCTGATCGGGGATATCTGGGCTGATCGCCCGGCGCTTTCCTGTGAACCCGCCTGGTCTCTGGATGTGAAATACGCCGGAAAACCCCGGAATGAAAAGCTGGCGGAAATCCGCAAGCTCATGGCGGAGAAAAAAGCAGATTACTTTTTGCTTACCTCTCTGGATGATATTGCCTGGCTTCTCAACATCAGGGGGAATGATATTGCCTGTAACCCCGTGGTACTCTCCTACCTGGTTATGACCCAGAGCCGTGTTCTTCTGTTTGCCCAAAGCGCAGCATTTTCCCCCGAGTTGACCGAAGAGCTGCGGCAGGATGCAGTTACGTTAAAGCCCTACCATGATGTTTATAATTATGTTGCCAGCATCCCGGCGGGAAAGACCGTGCTGCTGGACACATCTTCCGCCAATTACACACTCCGCAGATCCCTGCCGGAGCAGATTACCGTACTGGAAGATACCAATCTTACCCTGCTGCCAAAAGCAGTCAAAAACGCGGTAGAAGTTGCTAATATGAAAAAAGCCCACATAAAAGACGGCGTGGCTGTGACAAAATTCATCTTCTGGCTGAAAAAGACTATTGGAAAAGAAGAAATTACGGAGTTATCCGCTGCCGATAAGCTGGAAGAATTTCGCAAACAGGGAGAACATTATATCGGCCCCAGCTTTGACCCGATCTTATCCTACGGTTCCCACGCAGCCATCGTCCACTATTCTGCCACACAGGAAACAAATATTCCTCTGCAGCAAAAGGGCCTGCTGCTGGCCGACACCGGCGGACAGTATCTTGAGGGCACCACTGATATTACCCGCACCATAGTGCTGGGAGAAACCACGGAAAAAGAAAAAGAATTCTTTACCCGAGTGCTCCGGGGCAACCTCAGACTGGCCTCAGCCAAATTCTTAAAAGGCTGCAGCGGGAAGAATCTGGACTACCTGGCCCGCGAACCCCTCTGGGAGATCGGTGAGGATTACAATCACGGAACCGGTCACGGAGTTGGCTTTTTGCTGAATGTCCATGAAGGGCCAAACGGTTTTCGCTGGAAGACCGCTCCCGGCGCCAGAGAAACGGCCGCATTTTGGGAGGGCATGATCACCACCGATGAGCCCGGTTACTATGTGGAAGGCGAATTCGGTATCCGTCACGAAAACATGATGGTATGCAAAAAAGCAGAAAAAAAACCTTGCGGTCAATTTATGGAATTCGAGACCATTACTCTGGCGCCGTTTGATCTGGACGCCGTTCTGCCAGAGTTAATGACCGAAAAAGAACGTCAGCTTCTAAATGCTTATCATGAAAAAGTATATGAAAAAATTTCTCCCTATCTGAATGAGGAAGAAAAAGAGTGGCTAAGATCCGCCACCCGGAAAATCTGAACCATAAAAATTGACAGGCGAAGACAATACAGGGAAAGCGGCGCTAGATATGCACCGCTTTCCCTGCTTTTGGTTTTGCCACCGGAATATCCGGATAATCCTCGTCCATCATCTGTTTCAATTCTCTGGTATCCACACTGCGGGACAGGGGCGGAAACGCATTATCAAAATGGGACAGCAGTATCCGTTTTGGTTCCAGTCGTTTTATAATCTTCAACGCCTCTTTCTCTAAATCACTATTGCCCTGATAAGGAAGGATCAGCAGATCCGCCCGTTTCGGATAGTCCTCCTCTTCTGACAGAGCAAGGCTGCCCAATAGAAGGATTTCTTTCCCTTCTGCCCGGATATCAAATGCCAACGTTTCATTCGCTTCTTTAAACGTTTTGTTCATAAGGAACAACGACGGCAAATTGTACCAATATTTTAACAGGCGGATCGGACTCAACGTTTTAAAAATCAGTCTCTTATCAAATTTTATATGCTTTCCACGCAATACTTTCACAGACACGCCGCCAATGGAAAACTCGTCTCCAGGACGCATTTCCAGTATTCTTCCGCTTTCCGGAGAAAATTCCTCCACAAATTTTTCCAGGGTTCGTGCTGGCCGGGCACTGCAAAAAACAGTGGAATCTCCCTCTTCCAAAAGCCAGGGAACCGTGCTTAAATGATCAAAGTGCCCATGAGTAATAAAAATCGTCTCTTCGGCAAGAAAATCTTCCAGCCCGTTTGGATTCTCTCCACCCTTTATCTGTACAAACGGGTCAAACAAAATACGCTCACCGGAAGCCTCCAGCAAAATGGAAGCTGTCCCCATCCAAGTAATCTGCATTTTCTCCCTCACTATGATCATTCCCGTTATTCTTACAGTTTCGAATACCCGTAACTGTTCACTATAGCATCTATCTTCTCTTTTCTCGCGCACATCGGGCAGTTGGTAAAGTCATAGGTTCTATAATCCCCGATATCCTCCTTGCCAAAAATCGCATTGATCTCCATTCCGGCCACCTCTTTGCTGGCGCTGAATATCGCTGATACCCCCTCAATGATGCCGCCGTAATACTGCACACATTCAATAGCTCTGGCGATGGTGCGTCCCGTAGTAGCAGACGCCAGCAAAAGCAGACAGTGCTTCCCGTTTATCATCATCTGCATATTATCACGGAATATCAACTGTCCCCCCGGGTTCATCTCCGGCGTCACAATGTACATCGTCTGATGCTTGTTCAGGGACATGATGCCGGAAGCCGTCAGTTCGTCTGCCAGATAAGCGCCGATCACTTCGCAGCCATCCATACAGATAATCGTATCAATGTAGGTACTGGTAGAATACTTTCTTGCCAGCACGGACGCTGCCGCAGCGGCCTCGCTCTTTCTTGATTTCATGATAGTCATATCCACGTAATAGTTGATATGAGAATGGTTCGTGGCAAAATGTCCGGGAATCACACGGATAATTGCATTCTGATTTACTTTTGAGAGTATCTTCGTCGCTCTGCTTTCCATAGAAATACCTCCGCTCCAATTTTTTGCAGTAAAACAAACACCCCACGTTCTTGCAAAACTGCTGTAATATATGTATAGAATACACAATAATCCGCTTGATTTCAAGAAATATTTCTTCCCTTGTCAATCGTTGTATTTGCCCCGGATATATAGTACGATACATACATGAGAGTAAAACAAAATATTCAGACTGAGAGGATCTGCAATGAAAGAACAATTATATACCATTCCCCTGATGGATGCGCTGCGCGCCGATGAAGAGTGTCCTTTTTGTTTTATCCGCCGTAATCTGGAACAGCACGCCATCGATTTTACGCTCGGGTCAGGCGCCTCCTACATGGAAGATGATATTCGCGCCCAGACAGACAAGGCCGGTTTCTGCAGGGAGCATTACCGTCAGATGTTTGTCTATGGAAATCGTCTGGGCAGCGCGCTGATCATGGAGACTCATTTAAAAAAGATGTCCACGGAATTAAAGAAGCAGATGGATCACTATTCTTCCGGAAGTAAGCCATCTCTTGTGGGGCGTTTGCGCAGAACCGGGGGCCCCGGCGAAACAGAGAAAAATAATGTCAGCGCCTGGATTTCCTGGCAGCTCGGTTCCTGCTATATCTGTGAGCAGATAAATCAGAACTATGAGCGCTATCTGGCTACTTTTTTTGATCTGTTTAAGAAAAATGAGTCAGAGTTTATTGATTTGCTAACAAAAGCCAAAGGCTATTGCATCCCCCACTTTGGTGATCTTTTGGAGAGCGCCCAGCGTTACCTGAACGAAAAAGAACAAAAACGCCTCAGAGAGATCCTGTTTCCCCAGATGGAAAACAGCCTGGAACGTATGATCGGCGACGTGGACTGGTTTCAGAAGAAATTTGATTATCGCTTCAAGGATGCGGAATGGAAGAACTCAAAAGACGCTGTGCAGCGGGCTATGCAAATGGCGGGCAGCGGTTACCCCGCTGACCCGCCCTATGAGCAGAAATAATATTTTACTGCGCTAGCGAACTTCCCAGTTCTTTGCAGGCTGCAGCAGCTTCATCATCCGGTGCGTCGTTTGCGATCACAGAATCGTGTGCCAGCACCGCACCGGCGCTCTTGCAGTCCTCTTCCCAGTTGCGCATCCACTCTCCGTCTCCCCATCCATAGGAGCCGAACAGACCAATTTTTTTACCGTTCAAATTTTCCTTACATTCGTCAAATACCGGCTGGAACACTTCCTCTTCCAGGACCTCGTCTCCCATAGCCGGGCAGCCGAATGCGATTGTATCAAACTCTTCTACCTTTGCTGCGGAAAAATCACTCACTTCAAAAACGGAAACTTCAGCGCCTGCTGCCTTTGCTCCTTCTGCTACGGCGTTTGCCATTGCCTCCGTGTTTCCTGAACCGCTCCAATAAACAACTGCTACTTTACTCATTTTTTTCATCCTTTCATAATGTTATAGTTAATATAAAAGTTTTATTTCAGGCAGCTATTGTAAGCTGCGTGATGGACCTTCCATTGATAAACTGTCTCACATATACATCTTTGCACTTTTCAAATTTGGCGAACTGTTTTCTGGCCTCGCACTCATTGCAATATAC
>CADCMM010000059.1 GCA_902802515.1 uncultured Lachnospiraceae bacterium | reverse complement strand
CGGATGTAGCTGATGCCCGCCTGGGCGGACTCCTTCATCACATCTCCCAACTGTCCGGTGAGCAGAAATTCCCCTTTGCCCGGCATGATATTGACTTCGATCTGAAGCGTGTCACCACCCACACTGGTCCAGGCCAGGCCGCGGACAATACCCACCTCGTCCTTGTCATTTAGTTTCTGGATAGTATATTTTTCTCTCCCAAGGTATTCTTCCAGATTGCCCGCCTTAACTTTGACAGTCTCTTTTTTGTCCTCCAGGATCTCCCTGGCAGCCTTACGGCAGATCTCTCCAATCTTACGCTCCAGCTGACGCACACCGGCTTCCTTTGTATACCCCGAAATAATCTTCAAAAGCGCGCCGTTTGTGATCGTGAGCTGGCCGTCTTTGATGCCGTGATGCTCTTTCTGCTTTTTCAGAAGGTGCTCTTTCGCAATGTGCAGTTTCTCGTTTTCCGTGTAGCTGCCAACTTCGATGATCTCCATGCGGTCCATCAAAGGCCGGGGAACTGTGTGCAGATCGTTGGCCGTGGCTATGAACAGTACCTCGGACAGGTCAATAGGGAGCTCCACGTAATGATCCCGGAACTTGTTATTCTGCTCCGAATCTAATACCTCCAGCAGTGCGGAGGAAGTATCCCCCTTATAATCACTGCTGACCTTATCGATTTCATCCAGCAGCATCAGAGGATTTTTCACACCTGCTGTCCGCATTCCGCTGGCAATGCGACCCGGCATGGCTCCGATGTAGGTTCTGCGATGTCCCCGGATCTCCGCTTCATCCCGGACGCCTCCCAGAGAGATGCGTACATACTTTTTGTCCAGCGCTCTCGCCACGGAGCGGGCAATAGATGTTTTTCCGGTTCCGGGCGGCCCTACCAGACAGAGGATCGGGCTGTCCCCTTTCTTTGTCAATGCACGCACCGCCAGAAACTCCAGCACTCTCTCTTTCACTTTCTCCAGGCCATAATGGTCTTCATCCAGCACCTTTTTCGCGTATTTTAAGTCACCATTGTCCCGGCACATCTTATCCCAGGGCAGATCCAGCAGTGTCTCTATGTAGCCTCTGGATACAGAGGCCTCCGCGGAGTTGGCGCCCAAGCTCTTAAAGCGATCAATTTCTTTGGATATCTTCTTCTTGATCTCTTCCGACGCTTCCAGCTTTGCGAGAAGTTCCCGGTAATGATCTGCGTCATTAATGGGAGAGTCTTCTCCCAATTCTTTCTGGATCACCTTCAACTGTTCCCGCAGGATATAATCCTTCTGGTTTTTGTCGATCTGTTCCTTCACTTTTTGCTGGAGCTGATTTTTGATGCGCATGATCTCAAGCTCATTGGCGATAATGACGCAGAGCGTCTCATAGCGTTCTTCCAGTTCCACCGCTTCCAGCAAGCGCTGTTTATCCTCATAATAGAGGGGCAGATTGATGGCAATCTGATCCACCAGTTTTTCCAAGTCTCTGATATCCAGCAATTGACGGGATAATTCTTTTCCCACCTTGGGGTTTTCCATGCAATACCCGGCAAAAATATCCTTCAGGGCGCGGGTCATCGCTTTGCTGGCGGATTCGCTGAGTTTCTTCTGCTCCGCCTTGGGATACGTGACAATCTCTGCTCTTAGATACTCATCTTCCTCATTCAAATCGTTCATTTCTGCCCGTTCCAGCCCTTCTACCATCACACGGACAATGTTCTGTGGAAGTTTTGCCAGATTTTTGATCCGGGCTACCGTACCGATCCGGTACAGATCCCCAAATCCGGGGTCGGCGATATTAGGATTTTGCTGGGTTATCAAAAATATCATCTGGTCTGCCTGCATTGCGGCTTCCAGCGCTTTCCTGGATTTCTCCCTGCTGATATCAAAATGCACAATCATGGAGGGCAGTACCGTCATGCCGCGAAGTGCAATGGCAGGTATGTTTTTCATCAGTTCACTCATAAATTTACGCAGTCTCTTCTATCAATTCCTGTGCTTTTACTTGTCCGCTTGTCGCTCCGTCTTTGTAAGTTACAATCGGTTCCCCGGTTCCATCAATGGTGTCCTTCGTTACCAGACAGCGCACAATGTTGTCATCTGAGGGAATTTCAAACATCAAGTCCCTCATAGAAGTTTCAATAATGGCCCTTAATCCTCTGGCCCCGGTCTTCCGCTCAATGGTCTTGTCCGCAATATCCTCAACTGCCGCCTCCTCAAACTCCAGCTCCACGCCATCCAGCTCAAACAGTCTCTGGTACTGACGGATAATGGCATTCTTCGGCTCCCGCAAGATGCGGATAAGAGCGCTTCGATCCAGTTCATCCAGCGCTACCACCACCGGTACACGTCCGATAAACTCCGGGATCATCCCGAACTTGATCAGGTCTCTTGGCATCACCTGACGCAGCAGTTCACCCACGTTGGTCTCCGTCTTGCTGGTGATCTCTGCCATGAAGCCCATGGAGCGGGAATCCATCCGGCTCTCGATCAGCTTGTCCAGGCCTTCGAAGGCCCCGCCGCAAATAAACAAGATATTGGTGGTATCAATCTGGATCAATTCCTGATGCGGATGCTTGCGTCCGCCCTGGGGCGGCACGGAAGCCTGTGTCCCCTCCAGTATCTTTAACAATGCCTGCTGCACGCCCTCACCGGATACATCTCTGGTAATGGAAACATTCTCAGATTTTCTGGTAATTTTATCAATTTCATCAATATAAATAATGCCGTGTTCTGCACGCTTCACATCATAATCCGCCGCCTGGATGATCTTCAGCAGAATATTTTCCACGTCTTCTCCCACGTAGCCGGCTTCCGTCAGGGAAGTGGCGTCCGCAATGGCAAAGGGCACATTCAGGATCTTCGCCAGCGTCTGGGCCAGAAATGTCTTGCCCGAACCAGTGGGACCCAGCATCAATATATTGCTTTTTTGCAGTTCCACATCATCTTTGCGCCCTCGTTCACCTGCAAGAATACGTTTGTAATGATTATATACTGCGACGGAAAGAGTTTTTTTCGCGTCCTCCTGTCCGATCACATATTCGTCCAGAAATTTCTTGATCTCTGCAGGCTTTAATAGATTGATCTCTCCAGCATCAAGAGTCTCCTCCTCGTATTCTTCCCCCAGCTCTTCCTCTATAATTTCAGAGCAAATATCAATACATTCGTCACAAATATACACTCCTCCCGGCCCTGCGATCAGTTTTCTGACCTGGTCTTCTGTTTTATTGCAGAAGGAGCATCTGATTCTGTCACCGATTTTTCCCGGCATAGTTCCACCTCACACATCATAAATTAGACATTCTTTCTATTGTTATCAAAGGCGGGCTGCCACAAAATAGACTTATTTTGCAGCAGCCCGCTTTGCATACCTACATTTATCTTGTCGTAACTACCTCATCAATCAGGCCATATGCTTTCGCTTCTTCTGCGCTCATCCAGTGATCACGCTCAGTGTCCACCTCGATCACATTCAATGGCTGACCGGTATTCTCCGCCAGGTGCTGATTTAATTTCCTGCGGGTCTCAATAATCTTATCTGCCACGATCTTGATATCCGTGGCCTGTCCCTGCGCGCCGCCGGAAGGCTGATGGATCATCACCTCCGCATTAGGCAGAGCAAAGCGTTTTCCCTTTGCGCCGCCGGCCAGCAAAAATGCGCCCATGCTGGCTGCCATACCTATACAGGTAGTACAAACATCACATTTAATGTAATGCATTGTATCGTAGATCGCCCAGCCTGCGGAAACGGATCCGCCCGGGCTGTTGATGTAAAGCTGGATATCCTTGTTCGGATCCTCTGCCTCTAAAAACAGAAGCTGTGCCACGATAAGGTTTGCGCTTACATCGCTGACTTCTTCCCCCAGAAAAATGATACGGTCTTTCAGCAATCTGGAATAGATATCGTAAGAACGCTCACCTCTGCTGGTCTGTTCAATCACATAAGGCACTAAACTCATTTCCATTCCTCCTGTTATCGAAACGGCGAGAAACACACTCTGCCAAATCGATTTGATGCAGCAAATTTCTTTATACTTCCCTGGCTGCTCCAGTCACCAGATCAACTGCTGCCTGAATCGCCAGATCGTTCTTCATCTGTTCTTTCTCGTAATCACCCATCAGTTCTTTCAGCTTATCCGCTTCCATCTTGTAGCTCTCTGCCAGCTTAGCAATTTCTTCGTCCAGCTTCTCATCACTGATCTCAATATTCTCTGCCTTGGCAATCGCTTCCAGAACCAGGCTGTTCTGGATCCGTTTCAATGCCTCAGGTTTCATCTGTTCCTGAAGTTTGTCCGGAGTCATACCGGTAAACTGCATATACTGCTCCATGGTGATGCCCTGAGACTCAATTCTTCTGGTGAAATCATCCGCCATGCGGCTCACCTGCTCGTCTACCATAGCATCCGGAATCTCCATAGCGGCATTCTCCACGATCTTGGCAACTACATCATTTTCTTTTTCTCTCTTGGCAGCTTCTTCTTTCTGTGCCTGAAGATTCTTGCGGATATCTGCCTTGTACTCTTCCAGTGTATCAAACTCTGAAACATCCTGTGCAAAATCATCGTCTGCATCCGGAAGTTCTTTTACCTTGATCTCATTCACCTTGCATTTGAATACCGCTTCCTTCCCCTGCAGCTCCTCCGCGTGATAATCCTCCGGGAAAGTGACGTTCACATCCAGTTCCTCACCGATCTTCGCCCCGATAAGCTGCTCTTCAAAGCCCGGGATAAAGCTGGCGGAACCGATGGTAAGCGGATAGTTTGAGGATTTTCCGCCTTCAAAAGGAACACCGTCCACAGAACCGTCAAAATCAAGTTTGATCATATCCCCATTTTCCACCGGTCTGTCATCTACATCGATGGTCCTGGAGTTACTGTCTCTCTCTTTGTCGATGGCTGCCTGAACCTCTTCCTCGGTAACCTGGATTTCCTTCTTCGGAATCTCTACGCCTTTATACTCACCCAGGGTAACTTCCGGTTTCAGAGCCACCTCAGCCGTGAAGATGAACGGCTTGCCCGCTTCAATCTGAGTCACATCAATAGACGGGCGGGACACGATCTCCTCTTCACATTCCTTCAATGCTTTATCATATGCTTCCGGAATCACCATGTTAGCAGCGTCTTCATAGAACACACCCGCTCCATACATTTTCTCAATCATCTTACGGGGTGCTTTTCCTTTTCGAAAACCCGGAAGGGCAATCTTCCCTTTTTCTTTCTGATATGCCTTTTCAATGGCAGCTTCAAACTCCTCGGCGGAAACCTCAATGGTCAGCTTTGCCATATTTTTCTCTAACTTTTCAACCTGTACACTCATTTTATTTATTTCCTCCTTGATTTGCTTTCCTGTTTTCTATCTATTCGCACAATGCCAATTTTCCATATTAGCAGTCATTTCACAAGTATATCACAGAGTTTTCAAAAAGGCTAGTCATATTTTAAAAACTTTCCTCTGCCCTTCTTTTCCAAATCAACCCTTTGCAGACCTGATCTGCGGCCTCCTTACCCTTTAGCTGTTCCAACAGTTCCAGCGCAAAGGGGATTGCCGTTCCCATTCCCCTGCTGGTAGTGACCTGTCCGGAGACTTCCACGGTGTTTTCCGTGGTAACCGCTCCCACCAATTTATCTTCAAATCCCGGATGGCAGGTTGCCCTCTCTCCCTTCAGCAGGCCCAGCTGTCCCAGCACACTTGGCGCCGCGCAGATAGCTGCCAGTTTCTTTCCCTCTTTCTTTGCATTTTCCAGGAGCTGGCATAATCCCTGGTGCCCTCCCAGATTCAATGTACCGGGCATCCCTCCCGGCAGCACATATACCGTCCCATCACTCAAATCCATCTCTTCAAAGATACCGTCTGCGAGCACGGGTATCTTATGACTTCCCATGATCATCTGCTGCCCCGTCACGGAGACAGTTGTCACCTCCACCTGGCCTCTGCGCAGTACATCCACCACCGTCAGCCCCTCGATCTCTTCAAAACCATCCGCAAGAAATACGTATACTTTATCCATCCCGAAACCTCCCAAATTTATTTTTCACAGCCATTTTAGCAAAACTTCGATCCTTTTTCCACAGTAAGTTTCTGTATTGTATATTTCCACATGATATGCTATCGTGTTTCTAAGGAAACGCTTAATCATCGTTTCCTTAAAAATGCTGCTTTGTACGCTATTTCACTGAGGCTCATACTTCGCCAAGTGAAATATGTGTCCGCAGGATCGCAAAAAATCGCGGCAGTTGCGGGGCAACAGCATCAGTTAGGAGGTTTCCAATGGAAATAGAACGAAAATTTTTAATCAGCCATCTTCCAGATGATCTGGATGAATATCCCTTTCATCTGATCGAACAAGCCTATCTTTGCACTTCTCCTGTGGTGCGGATCCGCCGACAGGATCATGACTATATCCTGACTTACAAGGGCAGCGGTATGATGTCCAGGGAAGAATACAATCTTCCTTTAACGCCTGAAGCATATCAGCATCTTCTTGCCAAGGCCGACGGCACTATACTCACAAAAAAGCGCTATCTTATACCTCTGGAACAAGGTCTGAAAATTGAACTGGATCTTTTTGACGGCGAATGGAGCGGTCTCATCCTGGCTGAGGTAGAATTTCCCAATGAAGAAACTGCCAGAAATTTCATCCCTCCCAATTGGTTTATCAAAGACGTGACCTTTGACGGAAGGTACCACAACTCCTGGCTCAGCCAGCATCATCCTGGTCAGGATTGATCCTGTCCTCAGTTTTAATGTTTCATTTTGTAGCTTTATTAAATTTGGCGTATTCATAACGTATCTTTTGCATAAACTTACTGAAATTGTTGATATAATAAATACAATTTCAGGAGGTCACATATGGTTAAGTGCTTTTTAGCCAATAGAATGCGCGAACTGCGAAAATCTGCCGGGCTTACTCAGGATGAGATCGCCAAACACCTGAATATCGAGCGTCAGACGTACTGCAACTATGAAAATGAAAACCGCACGCCGCCGCTGGAAATCATCCTTCTTCTGGCAGACTTCTATAAGGTTAGTACTGATTATCTATTGAGAGAAAACAAGCAGGCTGCCCCCTGTGCGTTCTATTCACTCTCTGCCGCAGAAGAAGCCTATCTGAAATCCTTTCGTTCTCTGTCCGCACAGAATCAGAAAGAAGTTCTTCAATTTATGCAGTTCAAGTCTCTTATCACTTTGTCTGATAAGTAATATTTTTCATTTGCAATACAAAAAATTGTATTTATGCTCTTTCACATTTTTATCGCAATCTTTTGATTTGCATTTACCAATTTTTACATTGTTTCGTTTTCCTCCTAAAAACACTAAACTATTTTAAGTAAGGGAGGAAGCAAACTATGAACCAAAAGCGCCAAAACCAATACAGGCAGCTCGGTCTGACCATTGCCTACTATCGCAAGCTGAAAGGCCTCACCCAGATGCAGCTAGCTGAAGATGTGAATTTAAGCAGAACCCATATCAGTAATCTGGAAGCGCCAAACATGCCTACGTCCATTTCACTGGACAAACTGTTTGACATCGCCCAGGCTCTTGATGTTCCTATCAAGAACCTGTTTGATTTTCGTGAATAATATGTAATAGGGCTGTCGCCCCAAGAATGATATATGGAAGCAAAAATCATTCTTGGTGCGACAGCCCTGTATATATTAGCCTATCTTCTTCATCAGATACTGATATAGCTTCTGGTAGGTGGAACTTACATAATGAATGCCATCTGCTGTCGAAAATCCGTTCTTGGTCAGATAGGAATAAGTATTGATATACCGACTGCCAAAAGCGGTCTTCAGCTTGCTGTTGAAAGTCTTTATTGCGGCGTTTTTCACACGGTAACCGTAAGCGGACGCCAAAGATTCATTTACAGGGTTCACTGACATATAATAAAACTTTACACTGGGGAATTCTTTTTGCAGTGTCTCATAGTAGCTGATATAGGAATTGATATTCCCCAGATCATTGATGCCGAAAGCAAATACCACCTTCAGTTTCTGATTCCCGGCCAGATACCCTCGCACCTGCGGCCCGGCAGTAGAATTCAACCAGTTATATCCCATGGATACTTTTCCAATAAATTTCACCTCGGAGGATGACACTGCAAGGTTCATTCCTACCGTTCTGGAATCCCCTACGATCAGATAGCTGCCGGAGAATTTCTCCGGCTTTATCTTTTTTCCTGTAGCGTCCAGGTAGTAACCATCTACTTTACAGTTGACCAATCGGGCGCCATCACTTCCTACGTAGTAGTCACTGATCCAACAGTCCGTGGCCATCACGCCATTCTTTTTTAAATAGAAATAACGTCCTTTATACTTTACCCATTTATTCTGATATCGAATTCCCGTCTTTCCGAAATAATATCGTTTATTCTTCAGGGTGACCCAGCAGTTTACCTTTCTGGCGCCATCACCGCCCACATAGTAATAACTCCCTTTATGAGAAATCTGGCTGCTCACCACCATCGCCCCGTCGCTGCCAAAATAATAGTATTTACCCGATCTTTTCACCCACGCTTTTTCCGCACGGGTGCCATCGCTCTTCAGATAATACTTTTTCCCTTTCGATGTCAACCACTTTTTTACACACACAACGCCCTTTTTCCCGGCATAATAAGTCTTGGCCTGGTAGATAAACCAACCGGAAGGCGTATAGCCATCGGACGCAAAGAAATAGATATCTCCATCAATGGAATACCATTTATTTTTCGCATATTTCCCGCTGGCGTACCGATATCGGACACCATGGGAGTTGCTCACCAGTTCCCCGGAAGGAACGTTCTCCTTTTTCGCCAGGGCAATGACATCTGTTGCTGCCTGAGTGTAAGGGGCAGATAAAAACAGCAAAACCGTGGTCAGTGCCAAAAAAAACAGAGATCTCGTCGTTTTCTGTAATATTTTCACTTTTTCTCCTTTACGTTTTTGTAATTAATCTGTAATTTTCCTGTAATTTCCATTACTATATCGCAAAATGAAGAAAATGTCAAATTTTACAGTTTCCTGGCTTATTTTTTTAATAAATCTTTTAATATTGCAGCTGCATCTTTCTGGGCATATCCATCCGGATCTGTCATCATACAGTTGCCTTCCAGGTGCCATCGCATTTGGCTGTAACGGGTCAGATAACTGGTATTCCTGCTGCAGTTTGGAAATTTTTTATACCAGTCCGGATAATATTTCTTCATATACTTTTCCGCAAGCTTGATTGCCTTGCTATCCCTGCTGCCAGATCTCGTGTAAGTTCCGTTGATCTGAACACCGCTGGGACTGGAATGAACAAACACAACGCTTCCATCCGCGCAGGCACCGATCACAATATAAACATGTCCGTCACTGGTACTCATGATATCTCCTGCCCTGTAATTGGTCACAGCGCCAGCCGCTGTATAGCTTCCCCATCCTTTGGAGGAAAAAATCCGGGTCATCTGCTGCGCCAGATAGACATATCCGCTGTTTCCACTCTCGGTGTTAAACGCATTGTAGATCGCCCATCCCACAAATCCGGAGCAATCCAATCCATTCCTGGTCTGGTACCTGGTATATTGATAATTATAGGAAGATGTCTGCTGATCAAAAAATTTCTTCCACTGAGGACTCACACCTATGGTGCGGGCATCAATACCGGCACCCGAATCCGATATATTCCATCCTCCGCCCCACACATACATGGTGGATCCCACCGGCTGCAGCGCGATCTGAAGAAATTCTTTCAGTGTAGACTGCTTCAGCCTTTTTCCCTCCGCGTCCACATAATAGCCGTCTTTGGTGAAACTGTTTTTCAGTATAGTTCCGTTATTGTTAAAATAATAGTAATATCCGTCAATTTCTTTCCAGCCTTTCGCTCTGGCTCCGGTCTTTCTGTCAAAATAGCACCGTTTTCCTTCTACTGTCAGCCAGCCGATGGCCATACGTCCATTGTCCTTGAAATAATAATACCTTTTCTTCTCTTTCAGCAGCCCGGTGAACATCACGCCTTTTTCGTCAAAATAGTATTTGTATTTCCCAATTTTTTTCCAGCCGACGGTTCGCGCGCCATTGTTATCCGGATCACAGTAATAATTCTTATTTTTATATGTGACCCATTCCATCTGGCGGACGCCTTTGGAATTAAAATAGTAATACTGTTTCTTTATCTTCTTCCAGCCGGTCACCCGATAGCCTTTCGCGTTCAGATAATAGGTCTTTCCTTTTACCGTGAGCCACCCTTTAGCCCTACTTCCATCTTTTTTTACATAGTAATATTTCCCATTGGTATCCCTGTGCCAGCCTTTGTTTTCCCGGATCTGCTCCGTTATTTCACTGCTGTCGGTTTCTTCCGCATAGACCATGGTTACTGTTCCCAGTCCAAGTAACAGGAGCAATATCAGCAGTATTCCTCGCTTTGTCCACTTTTTCATAATCTCTTTCCCCGCTTTTCTTTTGTTTCAGGTAGTATAGATTCAGAAACACCCACTACTTTACAAAGGATTGCAGCCAGTATGCTTGTACAAAAAAACACGTCTATCTCCTTCCCCTTGCTGCAAACCTATCTGCACGCCGCTCAAATGCGATAGAAGCATATGCATTTTCGCGGCGGCAAGGTTTTGGCAAGAGTTCACTCGCACGAC
>CADCMM010000058.1 GCA_902802515.1 uncultured Lachnospiraceae bacterium | reverse complement strand
GCCGCCCAAAGCCCGGCGGCGGTGGTAAGTCCCTTAACGGTCTGTTTCTTTGTCACAATAATGGTTCCGGCACCGATGAAACCAAGGCCGGTCACTACCTGGGCCCCGATACGGGAGATATCCGCGGGATAATGCAGTTCCAGGTAAATATAATGTCCGGTGAGGGAAGCTACGCAGGCTCCGATGCATACCAGCATATGAGTGCGAAATCCCGCCGGGCGGTTTTTGTAGGAGCGCTCCAGACCGATGAGAGCACCGCAGAGGGTCGCCAGCAGCATTCGGACCAGAGTAGATAAAAAGTTAATGTCGCGAAGTCCGTTAAATATGGGAAGCATAGGTTTCTCCTTTGTGCAAGTTATGCGATCAGCTCCTGGATGGAGTAGACGCAGGGCAGTTTGGCGATGGAAGAGAGCATCTCGGAATGAGATGCATTATTTTTGCCCAGTTTCATGGTAAAGATGGCGGAGGGGTGCTTATTCACTCCGTCTCCGTGGGTTCTCTCCATATCAATCTCATAAATCTGCGAGTTTCTGGCGCGGATGATTTTCGAGATATAACTGACGTCTTCCATGGCTGTAAATTCCACGAAAACCGTCATTCCCCGAACCCGCCGCTTGAAAGTCATTTCTTCCGGCGGCATCAGATCCAGAATAAAAATGATAAGAAAAACGGAGATAACAACGACTTCATAAAAACCGGCTCCGGCAGCCATACCCATACAGACAGAGGCAAAAAGCCCGGTGGCTGTAGTGAGTCCTTCTTTTTGCTGGTGGGCAACTGTAATGATGGTGCCTGCGGCCAGAAAACCAATACCGCTGATCACCTGGGCAGCATAGCGCGTCACGTCAATGCGTTCACCCACAATGGCTACAATATCCGCCCACTGACCGTGAAGCATTTCATAATCATACATTCCGATCAATATGGTCATGGCAGCTCCGATACTTGTGAGCATATGGGTGCAGATCCCGGCGGCTCTCTGCTTGCGGGAGCGGCCGGCGCCGATCAGTCCGCCGGCCAGCGCTGCCAGCACCAGGCGCAGCACCACGGAGCCAAAGGTAAATTCTTTCAGATATTCCAAAACAGCAGACATGTGAAACCCCTCTCTGTAAAGTGGATAAGTGTGCTGTTGGCACATATAAATTCATTATCGCATAGAACACGGTGGATTGCAAATAAAAACATTGTGCAGAATAGTAAAAAATGGTATAGTAAATTCAAGAAATCAGAGAGGAGCAGAAAGGTGAAAGCGCTTTTTATCGGGGGTACTGGGACGATCAGCTCCGCCATTGTCCGGAGGCTGACGGAGGAATTAAACTGGGAAGTATGGCTGCTGAACCGCGGCAACCGGAAATTGCCGCAGGGGGCGCACCAGATCATTGCGGACATCTATCAGGAGGAAGAGACAGCCAGGAAGCTCAAAGACCTGACCTTTGACGTGGTCTGTGAGTTTATCGGCTTTGGGGCAGCGGATGTGGAGCGGGATTACCGCCTGTTTCGGGACAAAACGAAGCAGTATATTTTCACAAGCTCCGCGTCGGCCTATCACAAACCGGCGGCAAATTATATTGTGACGGAGGGAACTGCGCTGGCAAACCCATATTGGCAGTACTCCAGGAACAAGATTGCCTGCGAACAATTTCTGATGGAGAAATACAGGAGCGAGGGGTTTCCGGTGACCATCGTGCGGCCGTCCCACACTTATGATGAGAAACGTATTCCTGTGGGACTTCACGGAAAGAACGGCTCCTGGCAGGTCATTAAGAGAATGCTGGAGGGAAAGCCGGTGATCATTCCTGGAGACGGGACTTCCCTCTGGACGGTCACGTTTAACCGGGATTTTGCTTTGGGCTATACGGGGCTGATGGGAAACCGTCACGCCATCGGCGAGGCATTTCAGATTACCGGGGACGAGACGTTGACCTGGAACCAGATTTACGAGACCATCGCGGATGCTCTTGGGGTGAAACTAAATGCAGTGCATGTGGCCAGCGAATTTTTGGCGCAGGCAGGGAAAAACTATGGGTATGACTTTGAGGGAAGTCTGCTGGGTGATAAGGCGGTATCGGTGGTTTTTGACAACAGCAAACTGAAGCGTACCGTGCCGGATATGAGAACCACGGTGCGTTTTGACCAGGGAGTCCGCAGGGCGGTGGATTACGTTCTGGCTCATCCGCAGGAGTGCCAGCAGGAGGATCCGGAGTTTGACCAGTGGTGTGACCTCGTGATCGCCGCGCAGGAGAATGCCCTGCGAAGCTGCCTGCCCCACAACGAAAAATGAGAGGAGATCGATAACATGAAATTTCAGGAAATGCCTTACGAGCGCGTAGATATTGAACAGATAAAGCGGGATTTTGCGCAGCTGGAGAAAGATTTTGACGCGGCATCCTCCGGCGAGGAGCAGTTTGCCGTACATCAGAGATATTATAAGCTGACAGACCATGCGGCGACTCAGATGACCCTGGCTGGCATCCGCCATGATATTGATGTGACGGATGAATTCTACAGCGCAGAGAAAGACTACTACGACGAGGTGACACCGGTTTTCCAGAATCTGGCAGTAAGCTATCAAAAGAAGCTGTATGAGTCTAAGTTCCGTCCGTATCTGGAGGAGAAGATCGGACCGGTGGCATTTAAAAACATGGAACTTGCTATGCGGTCGGTAGATCCTAAGCTGGTGACGCTGATGCAGGAGGAGAACGCCCTGCAGACCCGCTACAATAAAATCCTGGCGTCCGCCAAGATCGACTGGAACGGGGAGACGCTGAATCTGTCTTTGATGACGCCGTATCTGCGAAATCCGGACCGGGCCGTGCGCGCAAAGGCCTGGGAGAAATACTCCGGGTTCTTTGTGGAAAATGAGGAAGAGATTGAAGACATCTATGATAAACTGGTGAAAAACCGTACTGCTCAGGCAAACGCTCTGGGACAGGAGAATTACCTGACCCTGGGGTACGACCGCATGATGCGCAATTGCTATGACCGGGATATGATCATTGAATTCCGCAAACAGGTGAAAAGAGATCTGGTGCCCTTCGCGGAGAAACTTCACGAACGCAGAAGAGCCCGCATCGGCGTGGAGAAACTTTCCTACATTGACGAGGGCGTTTATTTTCCGCAGGGGAACCCTGCGCCGGTGGGAACCCCGGAGGAAATCCTGGCAGCCGGACGCAAAATGTACCGGGAACTTTCTTCCGAGACCGGAGAATTCATGGATTTCATGTGCGACAACGATCTGTTTGATGTGCTGGGCCGCAAGACGAAAAAGACCGGCGGCTACATGACCTATCTGCCGGATTACAACGCGCCGTTCATTTTTGCAAACTTCAATGGAACCAGCGGGGATGTGGATGTGATCACCCACGAGTGCGGTCATGCGTTCCAGGGCTACCTGTCCGGGCAGGATCCCATCCGGGAACATGCGGATATTACCATGGAGACGGCGGAGACCCACTCCATGTCCATGGAATATTTCACAGAACCCTGGATGAACTATTTCTTCGGGGAGCGAGCAAAAGATTATGTGGATATGCATTTTGAAGATTCGGTAATTTTTGTGCCTTACGGAACCATGGTAGACGAGTTCCAGGATATTGTTTACAGCCATCCCGGACTTACACCGGCGCAGCGCAACCAGGCATGGCGCGATCTGGAACGTCAGTACAAACCGCACCTGGATTACAGCGGAAACGACTATTTTGAGCGGGGCGGTTTCTGGCAGAAGCAGCACCATATCTTTGACTGCCCGCTGTACTATATTGATTATTGCATCGCTTCCGTGGACGCTTTGCAGTACAAAAACTGGATGGACCGCGACTACAAGGAAGCGTGGGCCAGCTATCTTAAATTGTGCCGCCTCTCCGCATCCAAGTTCTTTACGCAACTGCTTGGGGAAGTCGGGCTGGATAATCCCTTTGAGGATGGCTGCATCAGAAATATTGTCAGTGGATTGGAAAATAAGATTTAGATATAAAGGATATAGAACATGATGGGAACAGGGAATGAGAGGGCGAAAAAACATTCCGGAAAAAGAGCGTATTTAAATAATTTTGAGCGCGGAGAAGACGGAACGTATGCTTACAACGGTCAATATCAGAATTGCCATTTGACCCCGGAGGCGTACCGGCGGGAGATGACAGTGCTGCTGCTGGCGGCGCTCATCTCCGTGGCCCTCTCATTTGCGGCAGGCTGTTTTACCGGTACCGGAATGGAAGGATGCTTCTATCTGCTTCTTCCCTACGCAGGCGGACTGGTGGTCATGGTGCGGATAGCCTGGGCGCTGATCCAGATGTTTCATGCCGGCCCCCGGCTGCGCTCCTACACCTATGATAAAACGGCAGGTGCGCTCCCGAGAAAGACAGCTTTTTCCATCATTCTATCAGTGGCAGCGCTTGCGGGACTTATTTACGCAGCCGTCATCGGCGCTTATACGGGCAGAGGCGTAGGAGCGGTTTTGTTTGTGATCTCCCGGCTCGCGGAATTTCTGGCCGGTGTGCTGATCCGAAAGCGAAGTGAAAATATTTGCTGGAATGTGGAATAAGGAATTCATTTACATTGATTTGAGGAAATATATCTGTTACAATGGCTGTGATTTTGCGCAGGGCTATCCCTTTGCAATGGTACCCGATAGTGTTTTTGGAACAGGAGGAGAGAATGAGAAAAAAATCGCATGTTTCTCTTGGAAAATATATTGTAGATTCCTTAGACTGTAAAGAATTAAAATTCCATAAAAAGGCATTTCTGGTAGGCAGCGTCCTGCCGGACTGCAAGCCGTCCTTTCTGACCCGCAAGCATGAGTTTGATGAGACCTATGAATGGCTGAAAGAATCCATCTGCGAACTGACGCAGCCCGGAAAGCTGACGGCGGAAGAGGGGCAGGCATACTGGCGGAAGATGGGCGAGGTGATCCATTACATCGCAGACTATTTCACCTACCCGCACAACTTTACATTTACCGGAACCCTGCGGGAACACTGTGACTATGAAAATGAACTGAAATTTTATTTAAGATACTATATTCACGGCGGGAGGGCAAAGAGAAATCGGGAGATGCTAAGTCACCGGGAATTTGCGGATGAGACAGAACTGTTTTCCTACATCGAAAAGTGCCACGCCGAGTACCTGAAAATGGTCCCCGGCGTAGAAACAGACGCCAGATATATCACCGCAGTAAGCTTGCAGGTGATGAGGGGAATGTATCAGCTGCTGATCGGGCGGCTGGAGGAGGAGAGCATCGAAGCCGCTTAATGGCAGGAAATAGGGAGATGCAACAAGATTGCCTCAAATTCATAAGACGAATAACGCATCGTGATAGCGGTCATATCTCGAAAGATATGGCCGCTATTTTGCGATCATCAATACTTGATATCTTCAAAACGATGCAAAATACATATTTGCAAAATAGATATAATCATATATAATAAATGATAAAAGAAAAGTTGTTGTTGTATCGTCCTGTGGATCAGGGGAAATTTAAGGGGGAATGCCGCCAAAAACCATAGAAATAAATAATCGTGTATCGTAACGTCTACTGTATCATCTGGTACAGGAGGACAGAAAAAATGAAACAATATGCGTATATTCGAGTTTCAACAAAAGAGCAAAATATTGACAGGCAGATAGCGGCGTTGGAGCCGTATGGCATTGCCAGGAACTGTATTTTCTGCGATTATCAGTCGGGAAAAGATTTTGAGCGACCGCAATACAAAAGACTTCTGCGGAGGTTAAAGACCGGGGACTTGCTGATCATCAAGAGTATCGACCGTCTTGGGCGAAACTATGATGAGATACTGGAGCAATGGAAATACATCACGAAAACGATAGGCGCGGACATTCTGGTATTAGATATGTCCCTTCTGGACACCCGTTCCAAACAGGGAGATCTCACCGGTACACTGATTGCGGATCTGGTACTCCAGATACTGGCGTATGTGGCACAGACAGAGCGGGATTTCATACGGCAGAGACAGGCAGAGGGCATCGCGGCGGCGAAAGCCAAGGGAAAACGGTTGGGGCGAAAACCGTCACAGCTGCCGGACGACTTCGGCGCAGTCTGCGACGCGTGTGAACAAGGAAGCATATCCACCAGACAGGCGGCGCAAATCTTGGGAATCAGTCATACCACCTTTTATCGGAGATATAAAGACAGGTGTGTGAAGAGAGATGAAGAAGATAAAAATTTTGTTTCAATAAGTAGACCTTGTGGTACACCAAATTAGGCATGGAAATTTACTGGAAAAAGTAAAGATTCGTGCCTTTTTTGATTCTTATTTCTATTTTATACCAGATGTTTCACAATGTCTGAAAAACGAAACACTATGTATAATAATTGCGGAAAGAGGAGGAACGACGAAATGAGGAAAAGATGGTTGAGCCTGGGGCTGTGCATGGCCATGATTCTTTCACAGGCGGCGCCGGCAATGGGGGAAGAAGTTGCGGAAGCGGAAGTATTGCTCATGGATGATGAAGCCGCAGTGGAGGATGCAGAAGATTCTGAAAGTAATGGGAGTACTGCGGTTTCAGAAAGCGAAATTAAGGTGCTTCAGGATGATTTTTCTGAGGATAATGAGGAAGAGTTCAGTTTAGAAGAGGATGAACTTTGGGATGAGCTTATAGAGGAAACAGAAGGTGATTTTATTGATGATAGTAGAGATGATTTATCAATAATAGAAGAATTATCCGAAAATTACTATGAAATCATAGAGAATGAGGAAGAACTTTTTCTGGCAAGTTCAGCTAGTAATCAAGCCACGATTTACTCATTCTTAAGAAATACGCTGGGATTAAATGTAGCTGCTGCGTGTGGAGTTTTGGCTAATATTGAGAATGAATCTGGATTTGATCCAAACGCAGGAGGTGATAGTGGAACAAGCTATGGTTTATGCCAATGGCATGATACGCGCTGGACGGATTTAAAAAACTATCGACCTGATGATTGGTCTACGGTGAACGGCCAATTAGCTTTTTTGAAATATGAACTCGGTTATTATAGAGAAGGAAGTGTTCTTAGCTATTTGAAAAATGTAAGTAATGATGCTACAGGAGTTTACAATGCGGCATATTATTGGTGTCGTAACTTTGAAGTTCCGGAATATTATGATAGCACATATATAAAAAACGGAAAAACATACATAAATGAGTGCGATTATAGAGGGCAATATGCAAGAGATAATTATTGGCCACAATATGGGGGAGAAGCTGGCCCCAGCTTTGACTCACTAAGTGTTTCTAACATCACAAATACGAATGCCACTATTTCAAGTTGGGTCAGTAACACAGGCGAAATTACTGAAATGGGATACTATCTTGGAACATCAGATTCGTATCAGAATAAAATAGTGATGAATAGAACGACTGTATCGTGGACCAGATTTGAATTGAAGTATAACTTAGTTGAATCATATGGTATATTGACACCGGGACAAACATATACATATGTTTTTTACGTAGTAAATAATGGAGTGGAATATCATAGTTCAGTTGGGCATTTTACAACAAGTGGAAGTTCGGTGATTTCATTTGACACATACAGTGTTTCTGATGTTACGGACACTAATGCAAAAACGGGGGCATGGTTTAGCAATGATACAGGAGCAAATATATCATCGCTCGGTTTTTATTATGGGACGGATCCGTCTGATTTAAAACGAGTTGAAACGAAAACAAATGTAGGATGGACAAGAGCAAATCTTGCGTATAATCTTCTGGATTATATTGGTGGACCGTTGAAGGCGGAGACTAATTATATGGTTCGCTATTATGCTGCTGTTAATGGAACAAATTATTACAGTGATTATTTGTATTTTACCACGTTAAAATCTACGGATACTCAAAGCCCGTCTATCAGCAATATAACAATAAGCGATATGTCGGTGACTGGTTATACAGTGACATGCACGGTTACTGATAATGTGGGTGTCACACGGGTAAAATTTCCAGCGGGACCTTATATTGACGGAAAATGGACAGTGAAATGGATCGATGGAACTATTACAGGAACTACTGCGAGCTGCAGAATAAATGCAAGTGATTTTGATAACACAGTTAATTGCTTATATGCAACGCATATATATGCATATGATGCAGCCGGTAATGAAGCAAAAGCAGAGGTACCTTGGGCCAGAATGAATGAAATAATGACTCCCGTGGCAACAACGTATTATAAGGGACACGTTTACGATTTATATGATGTTCAAGAACATCCGTGGTCATGGAGCGGAGCAGAATCTTATTGTGAAGCACTGGGAGGGCATTTGGCTGCTATTACTTCTGCCGAAGAACAGGAAATCGTCTTTGATTTAACCGCGCAAGGAACCTCTGATGGGTATTGGATTGGCGGAAGTGACAGAGTGACAGAAGGAGTTTGGCAGTGGTCTTCAGGTGAAGAATTTTCCTATACAAATTGGCAGGAAGGGCAACCAGATAATTACAATGAAGAAGACTATATGATTTTTATGTCCACCTGGGAGGGTAAATGGAATGACGTTTCCGAGGCTAACACAGACATTATGAACAATAACGTTAAGATTGGATTTGTTTGTGAGAGATTGGGAACACATACGCACAGCTACACTGCGACTGTGACGAGAGAGGCAACCTGTACAGAAAAAGGTGTCCGAACCTATACTTGCAGCTGCGGCGATAGTTATACAGAAGAAATTCCGGCGAAGGGACATGGGGCAACAGAAATCCGAAACAAAGTTGATGCAACAACTTTGGCGGACGGTTATACGGGAGATACCTACTGTACGGTTTGCAATTCTCTGTTGTTAAAGGGAACGATTATTCCAAAGTTGACCGATGAAAATGATGCGGTCGCGATCGCTGTTGAAAATGCAAAAGCATTGGCTGGCAAGGATATTGAGATACCGGTGATCATAACAAAGAATACAGGTATTGCCGGTTTTTCATTTGACATTGGCTATGATGATACGATATTGACATTAAAATCTGTTGCATTGGGATCAGTGTTGGAAACAGGGCAAGTATCAACGAATGGCAATGTGGTGAATTGGTATGCAGCGGACAATGCAGCAGGAGATGGAACTATTTTGAAGCTGACCTTTATCGTTGCGGATACAGCAGCAGCTGGAACGACAGATATCAGTATATCACCACATGAAGGCAAGAAGAATCTTGTTGATGAGAGCGGAAATTATGTTGAGGCAAACTACCAGGCGGGAACATTAGAGATTGTCAGAGGCATCATTGGAGATGTAAATGGGGATGAAGATATTACAATAGCAGATGTGGTTGTTTTAAACAGGCATGTTCTTGGGAAATATACACTGCCTGCAGAACGACTGGAATTTGCAGATGTGAATGGCGATGGAGATATCACAATCGGTGATGTAGTGGTTTTGAATCGACACGTTTTAGGAAGAGATCATATTTTGGCTGCAATGAACAGCATAGAAAACAATGACATTGTTGTAGAGAATATGCAGTTTCTTGGCGCATCACCGGCAGGTATGAGAATTAAAGTTGACAGTGTCACGGCAGGAGCGGGAGAAAAGATCAGTCTGCCAGTTCGGATCAGCGGAAATACAGGTATAGCAGGTTTTGCATTTAGCATTAGCCTTCCGGAAGGAATGACGCTGGATTCTATCATTCCGGGTGAACTACTCGCCTCAGGTACATTTAGTTCAAACAACAATAATTGCACATGGTATGCGGCAGATAATGTTATGACCAACGGGCTTCTGATGACATTAGAGATAACGGTTGGGAAAGATGCGCAGGACGGCGTCGTATCCGTTGCTGTGAAGGACAATAAAAATAACAATCTATCCAACGAGGATGGAATGACCGTAATGGCAGAGTTTTCATCAGGTACGATAACGGTTCAAAGGCAAACAGAATGCGAAATGAATGGTCATAAGGGAGGCACAGCTACTTGTACAAGCAGGGCAGTATGTGATGTATGCCACGAAGAATACGGCGGTTTTGACCTTGATAACCATGCAGGGACTACTGAAATTCGGAATCAGAAAGACCCCACCGACAAGGAAGACGGTTATACGGGTGACGTTTACTGCGAAGGCTGCGGCCAGAAATTATCTGGCGGAACAGTCATAAAACACACGGCTTCCACACAGACGGAAGACATTCCAGCTGTGCAGGTTACAAACCCGGAGGGCGATCCGGGCGATAAGACTTCTGTTGCAGCGGCAGAGAAAGAGATTACGGCTATGAGCGATACTCAGGAACCTGCCGGATCAAGTTTTGCAGCAATCCAGGTGAAGTCTTCCAAACAGACAAAGAACAGCATCACGATATCCTGGAATAAGGTGAACGGCGCCACCGGATATATCATTTACGGAAACCAGTGTGGTAAAAATAAGCCGTTTAAGCGGCTGGCAAAACAGACTGGGACATCTTATACCTACAAGAAGCTGAAAAAGGGAACTTATTATAAATTCTCGGTAGTGGCTTATAAGACCGTAAAGGGGAAGGAAGCCATTGTCGCCTCCGGAAAGACCATCCATGTGGCGACGAAGGGTGGAAAGGTGACAAATGTCTCGGTGAAGCTGAAAAAAGGCGGGACCGTGAAAGTGAAAGCTACAGCCGTGAAGCAGACAAGCAAGCTGACGCTGAAGACACACCGGAAGATCAAGTTCGAGTCTTCTAATAAAAAGGTTGCAACGGTGGATAAGAACGGAAAGATCAAGGCCAAAGGAAAAGGAAACTGTTATATCTATGCGTACTCCCAGAATGGGGTATATGCACGGGTGAAGGTTACTGTGAAAGGGTAAAGTGTTTAAATACTGTATTGCAAATTTTCCTGCCGTTAAATCAGATTTTGATATTCCCGTCTGCCATCAACTATGGCATAAATAAGAACTTCTTTTGCCTCATGGTTGATTTTATAGAAGACGAGGTGACGTTCTACAATGAGAACCCGATATCCCTGTTTTCGGAGAACGGAATAGTTAGGAATACTTCCTGATTCCGGAAATAGGGATAGACGATTAATGGCGGTCTCGATTTTATCCAGATAATTCAGTGCAATATCAATATCGCCGGAATCTTCCGCAATGTAAAAAATGATGTCTCGCAGTTGTTCATCTGCTTTGTCGGTTCGAAGAATGGAATAATTCATGGATGCTTCCTTTCTGACAATTTTGCACGGATATCATCAAAGGTTTGCTGTATGGGAGCAGTTCGTCCGGCACGTGCGTCTTCTTCCGCATCTGAGAGCGTACGCAGCAGATCAAGTTCGGATTGCATTTGGTTGTATTCCGCATAGCTAAGCACAACAGTATCTCCGCGTCCATTGACTGTAATGATCACCGGTTTTCTGGTGTCATGACATTGTCTGGAGATTTCAGAATAATGGTTGCGCAAGTCTGCGGATGGACGGATGGTATTTGCCTGCATAAAAATTCCTCCTGATAAAATGTTGCGATATAGAATAGTTACATTGCGCTAATTATATCATAATTTGCCTATACATTCAAGACGTACACAGACAGAGATGAGAGAGTGGAAGAGGTTGTGGAAGGGCGGAAGTTTTTGCTCGGTGGACTATTGAGCAGAGAGAAGAATTTCTGGACTTTTGTACGGGGGTTCGAGGAGTTAAGATGCTGTACGATTCATTTGCCAAGGCATTGTTAAATCCGGAGACGGTGCCGGAAAGATTGAATGAATTACTTTCCTTGCTGTTTGGGAGAGATGTGAAAATTCTTCATGCATTACCAAATGATAATTCCAGAATTGCAGATGAGTCTTCGCTGTTGATTATGGATATACTTGTGAAAATGGATGATGGAGGGATTGCGAATGTGGAAATTCAGAAAATAGGATATAAATTTCCGGATACCTATCTTCACTATTTCCATCAGAAATCCAATACCGGATTGGAAATTGAACTTCTGCAAAAATATCTTTTTATTCCTATTGACATATTCCTGAAAAAACATCACAATAAAAATATAAATAACAGATTGGAAGCGTGGCTGACATTTCTCGGGAGTGATAACCCTGAGGATATTATTTCAGTAATTGAGCACTACCCGGATTTTAAGTGCATGTATGAGCAGGTATATGAAATCAGCAGAAACATTGAGGGAGTGATGGAAATGTTTTCAAAGGAATTGCAGATACTGGATCGTAATACTGTCCGATATATGATTGATGAGTTGAAAAACGAGATTGACCAGCAAAAAGAGCTGTTGAGCCAGAAAGATGTGGAATTGAAAGAAAAAGAAGAAATGTTGGATCAGAAAGATGAGGCACTGGAACAGGTACAACGGCAGCTGCAGGAAGCATTAAGACGCATTGACAGCATGGAGAAGAAATAGTGGAAATTGCAGGTTCCACTCTCGAAATCTGATCAGGCTCCGCAATGAAATGCGGAATCATAAATTCAGCCCGTCGCCAGCGAATTAACGATGGCAGCGGGCTGCTGTTATAAATCTACAATTTAATCCTCATCCTCTGTTACCACAGCGGTATAAACGGAACGTTTTCTTGCCATCTCGTCGCTTTCCAGGTATTCATCGTAGGTGGTAATCTTATCGATCAGTTTTCCATTCGGC
>CADCMM010000057.1 GCA_902802515.1 uncultured Lachnospiraceae bacterium | reverse complement strand
TTCGCTGCCGTAGCCGGATTAATGGCATACAGCTTTGCCAGTTCATTGGTGCTGGGCACCCGCTCTTCCTCCAGCAGGATATCTCTCAGGATATCGTTCTCGATCATCTCTTTGATCTGAATATAAATCGATTTTTCCTGTGTCAGAATCTCTATCACCTTGTATCATCACCTCTTTACTTGTTTGGTTCATTACTTGTGTAATTAACCATATCACCAGGTCATTTATTTGTCAACCACTTTTTTCATATTTTTCAAACGCACGGTTACTATTCACAGTCTGTTTGAAATCAGGTTCTGGCTTGTTATGCTTGCATGAACAAGACAGGTTCTGATTTCAAACAATGCCTGCGAAGCAGGAACTTCCCCCACAACCTCAGACATAAGCGTCGTAAGACGCGGCAGACGTGCGCAGCACGGATGGTCTGAGGTCTGTTGGCAGAGGGGCTGTGAATGGTAATAACGCACGAAACGACAGTACTCTCTGTTCGCGCAAAAAAACAGACCCTGGCAAGTTTCCCTGCTAAGGTCTGCATCTTTACATATTTTATTCTATTCCAATGATCACTGATGAATACCTCTGTTTTTGTCACCCTCCGCGTTTACGCCGAACTCATAATCATTGCCCGGAAGGATAATATTCAATACAATACCTGCAATGGCTGCGATAGCCAGGGCAGTCAGAGTGATGGAAGTTCCGCCCACCGTGAAGGTAATGCCGTTGGAAAATCCAAGACCGCACACAAAGATCACCGCTGCGATAATCAGGTTGCGGGATTTGGTCAGATCCACCTTGTTCTCCACAACGTTACGCACACCGATAGCAGAAATCATACCATACAGCATAAAGCTCACGCCGCCAATGATAGAAGCCGGCATAGTGCTGATCACAGCTGATACCTTCGGGATAAAGCTGACGATGATGGCAAACACCGCCGCAATGCGGATCACCAGCGGATCGTACACTTTACTCAGTTCCAATACACCGGTGTTCTCGCCGTAAGTGGTGTTTGCCGGGCCGCCGATCAGACCAGCCAGAGAAGTTGCCAGACCGTCACCGATCAGAGTTCTGTGAAGTCCCGGATCCGCCAGGAAGTTCTCGCCCACCGTAGCGGAGATAGCGGAAATGTCCCCCACATGCTCCATCATGGTAGCAATAGCGATAGGAGCCATAACCAGGATAGCCGTCAGGTCAAATTTCGCCAACTGGAAAGGCGGAAGCCCTACCACCCCGGCAGATGCCACACTTGAAAAGTTCAAAATAGCGGAACCGTCTGGGTTCGTGATGCCGCAGGCGTTCAGGATCGCTGCCACAGCGTAGGAAACAATAACGCCCATCAGGATCGGGATGATCTTGAACATTCCCTTGCCCCAGATGTTAAAAATAATGATGGTCACTAAAGCGATGATCGCGATCAGCCAGTTCGTAGAAGCACTGCTGATAGCGGTTCCTGCCAGGCTAAGGCCGATGCAGATGATGACCGGTCCGGTCACTACCGGCGGAAGGAAACGCATCACACGCTTTATGCCGATCAGCTTAATAACCAAAGCCAGCACCAGATACAGAAGTCCTGCAACCACTACGCCGCCGCAGGCATAAGCCACTTTGTCATTGGCAGCCATGTCAGCGTACATTCCGGTCTTTAAGTTTGCCACTGTGGAAAACCCGCCAAGGAATGCAAAAGATGATCCTAAGAACGCAGGTACTTTCATTTTGGCGCAAACATGGAACAACAGGGTTCCGAAACCGGCGCAGAACAGCGTCACGGAAACGGTTAAGCCTCTGCTCAAATTCTCTCCGGTAGCCTCATAGAAATAATTGTTGACCAGAATCGGCACCAAAATAGTAGCGCCGAACATGGCGAACATATGCTGCAGACCCAGGATCAGCATTTTGGGCACACCGAGTTTCTTGGCGTCGCGGATAGCTCCGTCTTGATTCATAACTCTTTCCTCCTCTTTTGAATAAGGTTGTCAAATTTTTTCCTTACCCATTATAGAGGCATCGCCGCCTGATTGCAACATTTTTTTACTCTGTTTCACTCTCCAAAGCTTCCGAAACCGCTTCTTTCACGACTTCGCTCTCACTCTCCGCCTCTTCCACATCTTCCGTTTCGGCAGCTGCTTCTGCTGCGGACTCCGTTATCGCCTCAGTTTCACTTTCAGTCTCTGTCTCCGGTTCCTCGATCACAGCGTTCTCTTTTACCAGTTCGAATGCTTTATCCATAAGCAATTGATTCTCAATCGTTTTTCGTCCAAATGCTGCTTCCAGCTGCTCCACGGACTCATATCCTCCCTGTTTCACATACTTTTCACAGCCCGCCAGGTATTCTTCCTCAGATATAGTCATTTCCTCCTGCTCCGCGATCGCTCTTAAGATCAGTTCTCTCTGAAGATCCTGTTTCACATATTCCTTCACTTCTTCTGCGAACTGCTCTTCATCCATACCAAAATAGGACTGGAGAAAATCAGCAAGCTCCATACCATACTGCTCTGCCATGTTTTTATAGTACTCAGTCGTAGAATTTACGCTGTAGTCCAAAAGCTCCTGAGGATAATCATTGATCGTACAGGTATTATAAAGTTGTGTAAACAATTCAGTATCTACCGCATTCTCCTGCTCCTGCTCTTTTTCACTCACCAGCTGCTCTCTGATATAGTCACGATAACCGTCAACCGTGGTATATACCCCATCGCTAAGCTGGGCGATCAGGTCATCCGTGATCTCCGGTGTTTCCTTAATATAATTCACGGTCACGGTGAACACCGTTTCCTGACCAGCCAGTTCCTCATTGCCATAATCTTCCGGAAAAGTCAGATCAAGATCTACCGTATCACCGATAGCCACTCCGACCAGGCCTTCCTCAAACCCTTCGATGAAGCTATGGGAACCGATCTCCAGGTCATATCCATCAGCAGTGCCGCCGGCAAAGGCCTCCCCGTCAAGTTTTCCCACAAAATCAATATTGGCTATATCGCCCTCTTTCACCTTGCCCTCTGTCCGATGATTCAGGCCGGCCGCATCCACATTTGATAAAATTTCCTGTTCAATTTCCTCATCCGTCACCGTGACAGGTTCCTGAACAACGCTCAACCCCTTATAAATGCCCAAGGTCACATAATCCAGTGCTTTATACTCCGGACGCTCCGCCAGCTCCTCATCAGTCACCTCACTGGCTTCCTCACTGATGGATTCCGTAATATCCTCTGACTCATCCGCGGGGTCCGTCTCCCCTTCGGAAGCAGCCTGCGTATCCTCTGTTTCCGTTTCGTCCGCTGCTTCCGTTTTCGTTTCCGCCTCGGTACTCACGCCAGCTTCCGTGGTTACTTTTGTTTCCGTATTCTTAGAGCCACAGCCTGCAGTCAGAACCATGCAGCCCACCAGCATTGCCATTAATACATGTTTTTTCATCTCTACATCCTCCCAATTATGAATTTAGTAGGTGTTTGCGAAGCCCATAAGAAAGCGCTTCGCAATAGTTTACTGAGTTTTAAACAGTTTGAATCATCTCTCACAGTATAACACATCTTGTTTGATTTGGCATCAGGAAGAAAGTGAAATTTCTGTGTACAAATTCTTATCTGGCACATTGCGCTTTTTGAGAAATAATGTTAAAATAAATCCGATAATCCGGGTTGCCGGAAATGAGGAGGTACATATGTCAACAGCTTTAAAGGTTCTACTGATTATTTTAGTGATACTTGTCGTCGCACTGATCGTTCTGTACTTTGTAGGCAAGAGGCTCCAGAAGCGCCAGAACGAACAGCAGGAACAGATGGAAGCCGCCAAGCAGACCGTCTCCATGCTGGTCATAGATAAAAAAATAATGCCGATCAAAGAGTCCGGACTGCCCCAGATAGTCATTGACCAGACGCCGAAAATGATGCGCCGCTCCAAGCTCCCCATCGTTAAAGCCAAGGTAGGACCCAGGATCATGACTCTGGTGGCAGATTCCAAAGTATTTGATCTCATTCCGGTAAAAAAGGAAGTGAAAGCCGTCGTCAGCGGTATCTACATCATGGATGTAAAAGGCATCCGCGGCGCATTAGAGACACCTCAGAAGAAAAAAGGCTTCTGGGCAAGACAAAGAGAAAAATTCTCAAAGAAAGAAAAGTAGGAGGAGTTCCTCCAAATTATAACAAAAGGGTTTCCGAGATATGTACGCATGGACATTCGGAAACCCTTTATTTATAATTTTGAAGTTGTTCCTTTCACAGCTATTTCGTTAAATACCAAGCGCTGCGCGCTTTGCTTCCAGGTCCGCGATTATAATATCGCCCAGTTCTACCGCCTGCGCGCTCACCCCTGCCGCATCACAGCCGACTACCGGGAACTGCGGGACCGTAAGACCGGAGTGTTTCTGATTTTTACCGCAAACCCAATAAGTGTTTGCACAATTCAATCTTCTCTGGTACACTCTCCTCAAACAAAACCTCTCCCTGCGTCTTCCTGGAAGTCAGGAGTTTCATTTCTGTCAGTCTGCGCAGTAATTCTCTGGCAGTACCTTCACTTCCATCAATAATATGGGGTCTGGGACCAATTACATCAGCAATGGTTTCTTTCACAAAAGGATAGTGAGTACACCCCAGAACCACCGCATCCACCGGTTCACGAAGATAAGGCTCCAGAAGATTCTTCAAATATGTCTTCAGCTGGGGACCGTCCAGGATGCCATTTTCCACAAATTCCATCAGACCCGGGCAACCCACAGGAACCACAGTAGCCTGATCCTCATATTGAACCAGCAGATCATGAAACTTGTTGGCCTGTACCGTCATAGGCGTGGCCAGCACCAGTACCCTTCCGCCCCTTTTCTCCATAGCTGCCGGCTTCAGGGCAGGTTCTATCCCCACCACAGGTATATCCGTATAAAGTTCCCGAAGCCTCCTGATAGCTGCGCTGGTAGCGGTATTGCAGGCGATCACCACCGCCTTTATCCCCTTCCCGGCCATATAAGCTATATTATTCACAGTAAGACGCCGCACTTCTTCTACGCTTTTTGTCCCGTAAGGTGCATGAATGGAGTCCCCGAAAAAATAGAAGTTTTCTTCCGGCATCAGACGCACCATTTCCTGCAGCACACTGATGCCTCCCACTCCGGAATCGAACACTGCAATGGGCAAATCTCTTGTTTCCATGACTTTTTCCTCCAAATATGCCGTTTCCTTAAATAAAGCGCAGCCCGCCTGCATTTCTCGGACGAACTGTCACATCAATGGAACACTCTGCCAGATGTTCACTGTTGATCTCCAGGGCATAATCTACCTTAACATCAATCTGCTCCTCTGACTCCCTCATAGACACATTGGTAGCTGAAATTCCAAGCAGAAGATTTCCAAAAGGCGTATCATAATAGGTCATGTTCTTTTTCTGTTCTTCAAATATCATATGAGTATTTGTCACGCCCTTTTTTCTAACCTCAAGACAACGATCGCTGAACTTGAGCAGGTTGCTGGTGGTACCATCGAAGCCCTCTGTCACTTCATCATATTTTACATAGTGCATATTACCCCGCTTACAATAACTTCCAGGGATGATCACTTCCATTTCATCCTCCTGCTCCTCACTCAGCGACTGCAGCCCTTTAATGCTAAGTAAAATATCTTTTGTCATCTTTCTTCCTCATATCCTTTCCCTGGTAAAACTGTCGCCCCATGGGCATTAAAAAAGAAGTGGTTCCCCATCCAAAAAAGCAAAGCGCACGTTGGTTTCACCCAAAAATTCCGCCTTCCCGTTGGTTCCCTCTGTCACCGCCTCTTTCAATTCCTCCAGAGCGTCCGTCGGAACCAGCGTCTCTATCTGTACCACATCTGTAAAATCAGAGGCCGTGATCTGAAGTCCCCGCTGCCCCAGAAGATATTGGAGTTTTCCGATTCCATTATAATCTGTTTTAATTTTCAGCAGTACGCCCTTCGTTTTCTCCAGAATACAACTGTTTTTCAGTCCTTCCTGTACCGCTTTTGAATAAGCTCTTACCAAACCCCCGGTTCCCAGCAGCGTTCCTCCAAAGTACCTGGTCACTACCACTGCAGCATTGTGTACCCCTTCGCCCAAAAGTACATCCAGCATCGGCCGTCCCGCAGTGCCCTGAGGTTCCCCGTCATCGCTGCATCGCTGCAGCTGCTGTCTCTCGCCGGCTACATACGCAAAGCAGTTGTGCGTGGCATTCCAGTACTTCTTTTTTATAGCAGCAACAAATTCCAGCGCTTCTTCCTCCGACTCCACCGGTTTTACAGTGGCAATAAAGCGGGACTTCTTCTCTATAATTTCGGCTTCCCCGCCGGTGTATACAATTTTGATCGAATCCATCCTATTCTCCTTTACTGCACAGCTTTGCAATATTTTAGTTGGAGTAACTATTCTGCTCTCCGGTTCAAAATGGATCGCGTCTATAAAGAAACTGAATAGTTACGAAATAATTAAGAAAAATACCCCTATACTTTTTCGGCGCTTTAGTTATACAATAGATTTTGTCTATATACCTATTACATTAGGAGGATAACAGATGAATTTCGGAAAATCAAGCGTTTCCAAAAAGATTGCTCCGAGGACTTCCAAAAAAGTTGCTCGTAAAATAAAATTTACTATTCTTCGTCTGGTTCTTCTTGGACTGTTGATTTTATTGATAGGCGGAGGAATTTACGGTGTTTTTGTGGTGAAAAAGATCATTGCTGACGCGCCGGATATTTCCAATGTAGCAGTATCCCCCACAGAAACCGCCACTTACATTTATAACCAAGCGGGGCAGCGGGTCCAGAAATTGACGCTTCCGGAAGCCAATCGGGATCTGGTGACATTAGATCGGATTCCTCTTTATCTGCAGCATGCCGTGGTAGCAATTGAGGATGAGCGGTTTTATGAACATCAAGGTATTGACCCAAAAGGAATCGTCAGAGCCTTCTTTATCGGCATCCGCTCCGGCAGTTTCTCCGAAGGCGCCAGTACCATCACCCAGCAGCTGTTAAAAAACAGTGTGTTCCCCAACTGGACCAATGAAGTCACATTCAAAGACAGAATGACCCGAAAGATTCAGGAACAGTATCTGGCGCTGCAGCTGGAGAAAACCATGTCCAAGAACCAAATTCTGGAAGACTACCTGAATATGATCAATTTGGGGGCCGGCTGCTACGGCGTGCAGGCCGCTGCCTATTGCTATTTTGGTAAGGATGTATCTGAGCTGACCCTGTCAGAGTGTGCCGTGATCGCCGGGATTCCTCAGAATCCCACCGCCTACAATCCCATCGTCTATCCGGAGAAGAACGCAAAACGCCGGAAAGATGTACTGGATCATATGCTGGATCAAGAGTATATTTCTCAGGAAGAATATCAGGAAGCCCTGGCAGATGATGTCTACTCCCGCATTCACTCTAATGAGCAAAATACAGACAGCATCTCTTCCATCTACACCTTTTATCAGGACGCTTTGATCGACCAGGTCATGGAAGATCTGATGAATGAAAAGGGGTATACCTATAAGCAGGCCTACAAGGCGGTCTACACCGGAGGACTTCGTATTTATTCCGCCCAGGATGATCAGATCCAGCAGATTTGTGATGAAGAATTTTCCAATCCTTCCAACTTCCCCGAAGGAACGGAAGTGGGCATCGACTATGCTCTCAGCATCGAAAATCCGGAGGGAGAGATTACAAATTACGGAAGCGAAGATCTAAGAAGCTATGTAAGACGCACCTCCAACCCCACATTTGACCTGATGTATTCCACCACAGAGGAGGCCAAAGCAGGAGCAGAAAGTTTCAAAGCCTCCGTTTTGAAAGACAATGATACTATTCTTGGAGAGCGGGTCACCATCACGCCACAGCCCCAGGCATCTGTGGTCATTATTGACCAGTCCACCGGTTATGTAAAAGCCATTGTGGGCGGACGCGGGGAAAAAGAGGCCAGTCTGACCCTAAATCGGGCCACTTATACGAAACGTCAGCCGGGCTCTACTTTCAAGATTATTACAACCTATGCCCCGGCACTGGATATCGGCGGAAAAACCTTGATCTCTACCTATGACAATGAACCATACACTTACGAGGATGGCACTCCCGTCAGCAACTGGGATCTGAATAATTACACCGGACCCACTACCATCCGGACCGCCATCGCTCAGTCCATCAATGTAGTGGCTGTAAAATGTATCACGGAAATTACGCCCCGTGTTGGCTACGAATATGCAAAATCCATGGGTATCTCTTCCCTTTATGAAACCTATGATACCGGTACGGAGATCCTCACAGACATTATCCAGCCTTTGGCACTGGGAGGAATCACCGAAGGCGTCACCAACCTGGAACTGTGCGGCGCCTATGCCTGCATCGCCAATTTAGGGCAATATATTAGACCGCACTTCTATACACAGGTATTAGACCAATACGGCAATGTGGTACTGGACAATTCCTCTCCGGTATCCTCCACTGCCATAAAATCCAGCACGGCGTATCTTCTGACCGACGCTATGAAGGATGTAGTCAGCGATCCTCAGGGCACTGCATACGGCCTCATTAATCTTGGCTATATGCCGGCAGCAGGAAAAACCGGTACCACCTCCAGTTACAAAGACATCTGGTTCGCCGGCTTTACGCCTTATTACACCTGCTGCGTATGGGGAGGCTATGACAACAACGATGACCTGCCAAATGCCGGCATCTATCACACCTACAACAAGATACTCTGGTCCTCGATCATGTCCCGAATTCATACAAACCTGCCTGTTTCCAGCTTTCGGGCTCCGGATGATGTAGTGTCGGTCAATATCTGCAGGTCTTCTGGCCTTGCAGCCATCCCGGGCGTCTGCAACAGCTATGCGGAAAAATTTGCCGTTGGAACTCAGCCGCAGCAATACTGCAATATCCATGGCAGCGGTTCTCCTGTGGAAGCGCAGCCGGAAAGCAGCTCAGACATTGCCCCGGGTGCGATTACCATCTACAATACGGATCAAACCGTGCTTTATTCAGATATTTTTGAAGACATTGATCCCGACCAAAATGAGGCAGCTCAGGATAACGTAGTAAATGGCAGCGCAGAAGCTCCCGGTGAGCAAAGCGACAACGACATTGCAGCAGATATCTGGGGAAATGGGACTTCAGCTGAAGATCAGCTTACCCAGGATCAAATCATGATTCTAAATCAAATGCCGGAAGCACTGCCGTAAAGTATGTAAAGCTACTTCCGAAATACAATAAATTTGCTTAGCACGTAGTTGGCCACGGTAACGATCACCTGCACGATTAACTTGGCAATTTTATCACTGATGCCAAGCGCCGTGACCAACAGAAACATGCAGGCCATGTCCATCAGCAAGGTGGTGATTCTCGAACCATAGAACTTTGCTGCTTCCTGCAATTTATTCTCGGTTTTGCTCTCGAACACATACTTTCGGTTGGTATAGTATGCAAAAGTGACCGCTGCGATCCAGGAGATCACATTGGCTGCCTGAAGCTGAATTGGGTTTTTGGGATCAAATACCGTCAGGACACATCCATAATACACCGCCAGGCTTACCACCGTGGTGAGCCCTCCTACAATAAGATAATTAACGATTTCCCTATATTTTTTATATAATTCCATCAGATGTTTCAAACTTATTCTTCCTTTCTGCTTGCTTTATAAAGCATAGTATATCTCTAATTCCCTCAATTGCCAATATTAATAAATTTTACTTTTCCCCATATCTCTGCTAAAATAATTATGAAATTACATTCCGGGGAGGATGACGCAATGCAAAAAACCAACCGAAGAAAAAATGTGTGATTGCTCCTGATTCCCGCTAATTACAACAGAGGAGCGCTGCATTTCATGCAGCGCTCCTTTTTAGTTTGGTTTTCCTAAGTATTGACTTATGCTATTTTCTTTTTTTGCGTCTGAACAGAACCACTCCTGTTACTGCCGCCAATGCAATTACAAGAATCGCAACCCAAAGAGCAATCGGTGTATCATCACCTGTCTTTACTGTTCTTGCAGGTGTTCCCGGTGTTCCCGGCTTTTCTGTTTCCTTCTCTTTTGGCGGTGTCACCGTAACAGTATTGGAATCAGCACTTCCACCAAGATCGCCCAGTGATTCATATCTGGCAGTATTGGGAATACTGATCTTGCCATCACTCTCATACTTATCCAGTTTTGCATTTTCCCGGATCTTCGCTTTGAAAGTTACAACCACCGGCTGATCACCATTCTGCTGTACCTGCTCCCTGGTGAGTTCCACAGTGAGCGTCTGACCGGAACAAGTCACTTGTGATGCCAGTTCTTCTGCGCTTAGCTTATTTCCTGCTACAGTAACTACGATCTTGTCAGCATCGACAAATTCCAGCGCGTCAGCCATCTCATCCGTAATGGTAAATACGGAGGCATCTATCGGTACTTTTGTTGTGATCGTATAGGAGAACACTTCATTCAAATTCTTCAGATCTATGTGATCTCCTCCGTTGATCTTCTTTTCAATCTTCGGTTTATCCGGTTCCGGAGGCGTTACCGTTACTTCATTGGACTCCTTCGTCTGATCCGGATCATCGTTGATGATATAGCTTGCCTTGTTCGGTACCAGAGGTCTTCCGTTTCCTCCGTCTTCCTCTGAAACAATGTACTTGGCAAGGTTTGCGCCGTCTCTGATCTTTGCCTGGAAGGTAACTACTACTTCTTTATCGCCGTTTGCTTTCACCTGTTCTTCGGTAAGCTTCACCGTCAGAACCTGACCCTCGCGGCTTACCTGTGCGGCAAGTTCCTCTGCCGTCAGAGCAGTTCCT
>CADCMM010000056.1 GCA_902802515.1 uncultured Lachnospiraceae bacterium | reverse complement strand
AAAGGATACGGAGACGGTCACTGAGGATATTACAGAAGAGTTGACTGAGGAACTGACTTCCGAGGCAGCTGTCACGGAGGAAGATACCGCAAAGACCGGTGCCGCTGACACCGAAGCTGTGACAGAAACGGATACAGAAGAGGAAACCGCTGTAGAGAGCGCTTCCGAGGCTAATACCGAGGCCGTGACCGAAGCAGCTACAGAAGAGGTGGAAACTGAGACAGAAACAGAGGATGAAGCCACTATCGCCGCCAAAGAGGAAGCAAAGGGCAGAGCAGAAGCCTTCCTGGAAACAGTAAAAGATGTGGAAACTGCCGATGAGTTTCAGGAAGCAGCCACGGAAGTGACGGAAAATGACGCGGACAGCACTTATTCTTCCTATTCTTTTGGTGCGGATGACAGTTATCCGGATGGGTCCATCATTAACGCTACAGAGGGGCTGGAGGACAACACGCTGGTAAATGAAGTGGTAGAAGCCGGCGGTTCTTATTACGTCCTTTATGTGGTGGACGCATTTGACGAGGATGCTACTGAAGCGAAGAAAGAAGAAATCGTAAATCAGCGAAAAGAGGAAGCCATCAACGCATTGTATGATGAGTGGAAGGAAAGTGTAGAGTTTAATATTGATGAGGCGCTTTATGCCCAGTTGTTATTTGACATAGAATTTGCAGCAGAAACTGAGGAAGAAACCGAAGTAGTTTCGGAAGAAGTTACAGAGAGCGTTTCTGAGACAGCTGCCGAAAATATAACAGAGAACATTTCGGAAGAAATTACAGAGGGTACTTCAGAGGTTGTGGCCGAAGAAGTGACAGAAGCAGCACAGACCGAGACAGAAGCAGTAACCGAGGAAACTGCAGAGACTGAGACTGAGACAAAATAGCGCGGGATTTAGAGAGAAGCCGTTTGGTTCGCTTATCCAAAGGTCAGCGAATGGAACGGCTTCTTTTCGCTATTTAGAAAGGAGCGTGGAGGCAGTTCCATAACGTTAAAAATGCCTCAATATTTATGACAGAAAATATAGAAATGAAGCCCCGAAAAATACTGGGAATACTGGCTGTCATTGCCGCCTCCGTTTTGTTTGGATGTGGATATACCACCGGCCGCATTGCCAGGCTGGAAGGTATGTCAGAATCCTGCAATTCTCTGTGGATTGAATTGATCAGTATTGTATATTATTTGTCTATTTGCGGTGTCAGACGGAAGAACCCATTCCGCCGTATCGAGAAAAAGCAAATGCTCCTATGTATTACCTGCGGAGCAGTGGCGGTATTCCTCTCCAATTATATGTTCATGGTGGCTTACAGTTATCTTCCGGTGGCGGAGACCACGATGCTCCATTTCCTTCACCCAACGCTGATCTGTATTTTTATGTGTCTGTTTTTTAGAGAAAAAATTACCCTTGCAAGATTCTTGGCAATTGTCTGCTCTCTGGCGGGGCTGATCTTAATTAATGGAACCATTAGTTCCGGAACTGTTGTTGGGATAGTGGCAGCCATTCTGACCGGAGTGTTCTACGCCGTATATCCGGTGCTGATACAAACGACCTCTCTGGGGGAAGTGGAGAGTTTGACTGTGGTTCTGTACATGGCCTTCTTCGGCGCCGTGTCTGCCGCCATCTTTTCCTGGATGAACGGTACTTTTATGCTTCCGCTGAATACTACGGTTCTTCTCTGCGATATAATTACTGCGGTGGTAAATTCATCAGGATATCTGCTGACCTGCTATGCGGTAAAAATTATCGGGGCCACCAATGCAGGGTTTGGAAGTATGCTGGAACCTATTACCAGTTGTGTCATTGCAGCTCTCGTTTTGGGGGAAACCATGAAGATCAATGTGCTGTATGGCGCAATTTTTATTGTTTTATCAATTGTATTCAGCTCCCTTGGGGATTTGCTGAGCGAACGGAGGAAAGCGGCAAAATGACTGTAAAGGTGGCCCCTCCTCCCGGCGTGTCCGAGAGCAGGAGCTGTCCTTTATGAAGTTTCACTATTTCCTGCGCGATACACAGACCAAGCCCGAAATGGGCTTTATTTTTATGGGAAGAATCCACACAGTAGAAGCGCTCGAAGACAGCCGCTTTCTGATCGTCCGGAATACCGGGGCCGTTATCGGAGACGGTCATGCGAAAACAGGAGGAGTATTCCAGAGAAAGGCGGACGCGTCCTCCCTCCTGCGTATAACAGAACGCATTGTCGATTAGAATAGAAAAAAGCTGCCGGATCCGTTCTTCGTCGCAGAGACAGTGAGGAATGGTTTCTTCCGGGAGGGAGATTTCCCACTGCAGCCTCCTGGCCCGGGCCAATGGTTCGAAGGCTTCCCAGACTTGCAGGACCAGAGTGTCCAGTTCCGTTTCGGAAAGCTGCATGCTCCAACTGTGATTGTCTGCGCTGGCAAGCTGCAGCATGTCACTGATAAGGTGGGCCATTCGTTTCCCTTCATCAGCTAGGGTGTCCAGAAATTGCCGGTCGGGTTTCATGCTTCCGTTTTTTACTGCGTCCACATTGCTCAGGATCACCGTTAACGGGGAACGGAGCTCGTGGGAAGCAGAGGCTACAAAGCGGGTTTGCTTGATGTGGTTCTCCTGCAGAGGTTTTAGCATCCGATCAACGAAAAACCAGAAAAATATTGTAAGCACTGTCAGTGCGGCCAGATCCGCCAACAGAAAAATCCTGCGAAAAGTGCGAATACGGCTCTGGAGCTGTGTCAGGGGATGAATAGCCAGAACGCTCAGTGTCTTGTCATAGCGCGGAATTAATGCCGCAGACGCGTCCGTCTGTTCCCCGTTTTTACCGGTGATAGTAAATTCTTTGTGATAAATATAGGATTTGGGGGCGGCGGCGGTTTCCAGATAGATATTGTGATCAGAAGCAGCCGATTGAGCTGCCAGGTCCAACAGTTCTTTCGTATCTTCATCTTCGGAGAAGGTCTGGAAAAGCAGAGGAGTTCCATTATCCCAAATGCGTAGGGAAATCTGGTAGTTGTATTCTGTCTGGCGGATCCAGGTGTGGGAGATGGAACTTTGCTGCTGCAGATTCTGATACAGGGTGTTAAGATTAGACTGTAGCGAAGCCTCCTCCTGGCTGCGGGCTCCCGTCTCGGAAATATAGAGACAGAGAAGCGTGAGTATGGTCAACACCAATGCGGTGACAACGACGCACAGCACAGTCAGTTGAATTCGAAGTTTATGAAACATAAAAGTCTTCCTTTCCCTTATCAATATAATTTGAAAATTTCGCGATCACCTATGTCAATACAGTTGATATCCGATACCGCGTATCGTTTTTAACTGAACCTGACTGTCTACTGATTTCAGCCTGCGGCGCAAAAAGTGAATGTAATTGTCCAGATTGCCGCTTTCAACTTCAGCATCCATGCCCCACACCCGGGTGAGGATGACAGAGCGCGGCAGTGTCTGCCTGGCATTTTTCAAAAACAGGGCCAGAAGTTCTCCTTCCCGGCGGGACAGTGTACAGTTTTTTGTACCGCAGGATAGGAGACTTTGGTCTGAGTCAAACGTAAGGTCGCCAAACGACAGTCGATTTGTTTCATTTAATCTGGGCGGACGACGGCAGACACAGCGTATTCTCGCCATCAATTCTTCAAGTGCAAACGGCTTAACAATATAATCGTCTGCTCCGCAGTCCAGCCCGGTGATGCGCTCTTCCAGACTGCCTAAGGCAGTCAGAAAGATGACAGGGACAGTGCAATGCTGCTGTCTCGCTTTTTGCAGTACCTGAGTGCCGCTCATCCCGGGAAGCATCCGGTCCAAAAGCACCAGATCGTGGGCGTTTTCTAAAATATAGAATAATCCCTCCTCGCCGTCATGGCAGACCGTGACCTTAAATCCCTGCTGTTCCAGAGAAAGCCGGACAGAGCGGCAGAGGGAAACATCATCTTCAATCAGCAATATTCTCATGAATTTCCTCCATACTGTACTTACAATAACAATTTTATGATACCACAGAATCCTCTAAATAATCTGTAAAAATACTGCCGTATTTAAAGAAAGGATAGAGATTCCTTAGAGATAAATTATAGATTTGGATGTTATGCTGTGAGGCAGAAAACGAAAATCAGGAAAGGATAAGGTAAGTGAAATGAGAAGACATCATTTTTTAAAACGAGTGCTGACCGCCTCTCTGGCGGCCGGCTTATGCTGCGGAGCCATCCCGGCGATAGCCAATGAGGCGGACGATGGCGCGGCCGCCATGGGACGCTATCTGGAAACAGAAGTGGAACTTCCCCAAAGCGAGGCAGGATGGTCGATAAGGGGTGTAGCGCGTACGGATCAGGGAACGCTGCGTATGCTGGCGGAAAATATGGATGACGACGGTATGTACGGCAGTATTTCCATACTTGACAGCAGCGATGGCGGAGAGAACTGGAATCTGACAGCAAAGTTTCCAGAGGAGGATCGGGAGATTTATTTCGATAAGATGGCGCTAAGACCGGATGGGAGCGGAGTTGCCGCTGGGATGGTTTTTAGCGAAGAGAATGGTGGCCTGGAGATAGGGGATCAGGACACTTACACAAGCTCATCAGCGGAAGGCGTGATGGTAAACAGCAATTTTGGCGTGGAGTATTGCTGCGTGTTTTTTGACGCTGACGGAAACACCATGCATCGCTTCCCTTTGAAAGAGGGAGTGAGTCAGCTTTGCTTTACAGAGGATGGAGAAGTTCTGGCGCGCACCTACGGGGGCGGCATCTATTCCATTGATCAGGAAACTGGGGAAATGACCGAAAAATTCATGGGTTCCGGCGCCTGGCAGATCGCAGTCTGCCAGGACAGGCTGCTGGTTTTAACGAGTTCTGAAGTGCGGTGGTACGATATTTCCACGCAGGAACCGCTTGGCAGGGACGAATCCATGGAAAATGTGCTGTTTGCCACCGGAAAAAATTATGATGATACCAGTTCTGAGGGACAATCCATTGTATTTACTCAGGATGAGGAAGGCCGACTTTATTTCTGTACAAACGGAGGCATTTACAGCCACAGCCTGGATGGAAGCGTCGTGGAGCAGGTGGTGGACGGTACGATGACATCACTCTCTGATCCGGAGTTGAGCCTCTTAGAGATGGCGGTAGTGGAAGGAAGCTTTTATGTGACTTATCAAAACGAAACAGATGGGAAATTACTGAAATATACTTATGATCCGAATATTGCCAGCACTCCGCAAAAAGAGATCACGGTATATTCTCTCAAAGAGGATAAGGGGCTGAGGCAGGCCATTGTAACCTATCAGAAGCTCCATCCGGATACCTATGTGAATTATGAAGTGGGGCTGACCGGGGCGGACGGCGTGACAGTCTCTGACGCGCTCCGCACTTTGAACACAGACATCCTGGCTGGTAACGGACCGGATGTGCTGGTGCTGGATGGAATGTCGGTGAGCACCTATGCCGGAAAGGGGCTGCTCCAGGATCTCTCTCCCGTTTTGGATGAGGTGAGGGAAAACGATGGACTTCTGGACAATATTGCGGAAACCTGGAAAAATGAGGATGGAATTATGGCGGTTCCGATCCGCTTCGGGCTCACGCTGGCCAGCGGGAAAGCGGAGGTATTGAACCGACTGGAAAATATTGCCTCATTGGTGGAACTTAGTAAGGAAGAGGGCGCGCTTGATTATGAAGAGATTCTGCAGCTTCCTGAAATCCTATATTACCTCTGCTCCAACGAATGGAAGAATGAGGACGGCACTATCAATCAGGAAAAGTTGGAGGATTATGTGCAGGCAGTGAAACAGATTACGGATAACTTTATGGAAAACGCTTCCGATCAGACGCTCAAGATGCTGGAGGATTTCAAAGAGGAGGGAATTACAGATTCTTATTCCGGCGAATTGGACGGTATGAATATGGAGTTCCTTCTGGGGAAATCTAAGATGAACTTCGGCGTTCTTTTGGATTCGATGAATTACTGCGGACTTATTGCCGCAAATAAAAAGATGGGAGAGAGTACGGTGAAACTGTTTGGGGATGATCATACAGGAGTCTACCTCCCAATCTGTACGGTCGGTATTCTGGATACAGTCAGAGAACCGGAGGAGGCCAGGGAATTTGTGAAGTACCTGCTTTCAAAGGAGGGAGAACTGGCAGCCAACTATTCCGGTTTCCCGGTAAATAGGGCCGCTTTAGACAAAAAACTGGCTCATATGGATGTGGGAGATGACGCTGGAATGGAAGTTGCTGGTGAGTTTACTGGCTACTATATGGATACGGGTGAGAGTGTGAGCCTGTCTTATACCTGGCCGGAAGAGGAAGAACAGGAATGGCTGAAGAACGCGGCGGAGTCTCTTACGGCATTCGCTGACACTGAACAGATACCCAGGCAGGTGGTGCTGGAAGAGACCAGGCGCTGCGTGAACGGAGAGATCAGCACGCAGGAAGCGGTAAATTCCATCATGCAGAAATTAAATCTTTATCTGGCTGAGAGCGGATCATGAGAAAGAAAGCCCGGCGGCAGGCTATGTGGGGGATCTGCTTCCTGCTGCCGGATCTTCTGGGTGTTATCTGTTTTGCGCTGCTTCCTTTTGCCCAGGTGGTTATACGCTCCTTTCAGGGAGCTGTCAATCACAAGTGGGTGGGATTTGACAATTATAAAGCAGTGTTTCAAAACGCGGCGTTTCGGATGGCAGCAGGAAATACACTGCGGTTTACCGCAATCTGCATTCCCCTGCTAGTGGCGCTTTCGCTGGTGCTGGCGGTGACGCTTCAGCATCTGCGGCTTGGAAAAGATCTGCTGAAAAGTGCGTTTCTGATCCCGGTGGCGGTCCCCGCCGCATCGGTGGTCCTGGTTTGGAAAGTTTTGTTCCACTCCAACGGGCTGATCAATGGTCTTGTGCTGAAGCTGGGGGGAGAAAAGATCCCGTGGATGACATCGGGGGCTGCTTTCTTTGTGCTGGTCATCAGCTATCTTTGGAAGAATCTGGGTTATGACATGATCCTCTGGATGGCAGGGCTGGCGGGTATACCCACAGAAATTTACGAGGCAGCCAAAGTAGATGGCGCCGGAGAGTGGAAGTGCTTTACGAAGATCACACTTCCAAATCTGAAAACGTCCTTGTACACGATTTCCGTCCTTTCCTTTCTGAACTCTTTCAAGGTGTTCCGGGAGGCCTGGTTGGTAGCCGGGGATTATCCTCACCAGAGCATGTATCTTTTGCAGCACCTTTACAATAACTGGTTTCGGGATCTGTCCTTTGACCGGATCGCCGCAGCCGCGGTTCTGAATGCATTGGTGGTTCTGGCATTGATATTTCTGTTGAAACGGGCGTGGGACGCGGAAGAGTAGAGTGAAAATTTACGGAGCAGATCATTGTGAAAAAAATAGCAAATTTATTCATTTTCATTATATTGGCTGTGCTGGCGCTGCTCATCTGTTTTCCGGTGCTGTTTGCCGTTACTGGTGGTTTTTCCGCACAGTGGGAACTTGAAAAAAATCTGGCAGCGATTCTTGGAAATGCCGATGGTTTGGCTGACTGGTCGATTTTGCCAAAAGCACCAACCCTGGAGCCGCTGATTCATCTGTTGATGGATTCCCCTCAATACTTTGTTATGTTCTGGAACTCCCTGAAAATATCTCTGCTCATTCTGGTGGGGCAGCTGGTTTTCGGGATGCCTGCAGCATGGTCACTGGCAAGATTTGTATTCCCGGGAAAAAGGATCATATCTGCAATCTACCTCGTGCTGATGCTGATGCCTTTTCAGGTGCTGATGCTGCCGGAATATCTGGTGCTGAACGATATGGGGATTTTGGACACCCATGCTGCGGTGATTGCTCCGGCGGTATTCTCTACCTTTCCGGTTTTTATCATGCAGCGATTTTTTCGCAGTGTACCTGAGGCTATCCTGGAAGCAGCCAGAATCGATGGCGCGGGCAATTTTCAGATTTTTCTCCGGATTGGAATTCCCCTGGGAGCCCCGGGAATCGTATGTTCTGCCATTCTGGGATTTCTGGAATCTTGGAATATGATCGAGCAGCCAATGACCTTTATTAAAACAAAATCCCTCTGGCCTCTGTCCCTGTTCCTGCCGGAGATCAGCCTGTCGGATGCCGGGTTGGGATTTGCGGCGGCACTTATGATGCTGATACCTGCATTATTATTGTTCCTGAGCGGGCAGGAGTATCTGGAGCAGGGCATCGCTGCCGCCGCGGTGAAAGAGTAACGAAAAAAACAGGAGAGATACGGAGCGAAAGGATAGGTTATGAGAAAGAAAAGACTGGCTAAGGCCACCGCAATATTTTTTGCGCTGATGCTCTGCTTTACCATTCTGTCCCGTGCAGCTTACCAGGAGGGAACAGCGGTAGTAAAGGTGGGCAGACCGGAAAATAGAATGATCGCCCATCGCATTACCGCGGAGGGAAAGACACAGCAGAATCAGGAACTGGCGGTGGTGACAGAACCGGATCAGAGAGTTACGGGAATTTATGTAAAAGAGGGCCAGCGGGTGGCGAAAGGCGATCTGCTGTTTCAGATAGATACCGATCTTCTGGACGAGAAAATATTGTACCAGAAGCAGGAAATGGAAAAGCATAAGCTGCAGACCGGGGATGTACAGAGCAGAGCAGATGCCAGCGGCGCAAGGAAAGCGAATGACATAGCGCAGGCCCAGGAGAATTATTCTCTGAATGTAAACCGTGCGAACACGCAGCTTTCAAGAGCCAAAAGGGATTTGGACAGCGCAAAGACGGAATTGGAAAATTTCAGGAAAACAAAAGGAACGTCTTCCGGTGACAGTACGGTGTCGCAGCAGCTGGAGAAACAATGTGAAGAAATGAACGAAGCCTACATCCAGGCCCAGCAGGACCTTGTGACGCTGCAGTGGAAGATTGAACAGGCAGTGAACCAGGCGCTGCAGCAGGCCACCAGCGGGGCAACCCTGATGGAAGAGAACAGTGTTCACACACGTTCAGAAGATATGGAAGATGGGCTTGTTTTGGAGGATAGCGAGTTTCAGGAAAGCGCAGACGAAGAAACGGAGGGGTGGGAGGATTTGATCCTGGATCTTGATCAAAGCGGTGCTTCTGATAATGATCCGTCTTCCTACATCATTGACGGTTCCAATACGAATCAGGATTCCTCTATCATCAGCAGTCCCAATACAAGTCAGGATTCTTATCAGAGCGGCAGCCAGTATACCGAAAAAACGGTTACCCAGGCGCAGCTGGATGAGATTGAGAAAAAGGTCCGGGCGCAGTACCAGTCACAGCTGGATGCCGCCAGAAAAAAGGTAGAGACGGCAAAAAGCGAGAAAGAGACAGCGGATGCCGCCCTGGCGCAGTATCAGCAAGAACAGGCGTCTGCGGCAACTTCCCAGAATGCCCAGACAGAGCAGCAGTTGTTAGCGAATGTCCGTACTGCTCAGGATGCCTATGTGGACGCAGCCATCAATGCCAATGAAGCGGCCGTGACCGGCGGCAGGGCCATTCAGACCGCAGGATTGCCGGACGGATCGGACAGCACGCTGCAAGTCAACGAGATTACATACGAGCAGATGGAGCTGGCGCTTAAAAAACTGGAAAAATTAAAGGCGAAAAAAGGGAAAATCTACGCTCCCGTAGATGGGATGGTGACGAAGATCAACATTACCACAGGGGAGAAAACTTTGGACACCACCGCAATGCTCCTGGCAGACCTGTCAAAAGGTTATCGGTTTACGGCGGATATCACCAAAGATCAGCAAAAATACATTGGAACAGGAGACCTGGTTACGCTGACAGCTGGCAACAAAACAAAGCTGGAGGATCTGCCGGTATCATCGGTGACAGTGGACGATCAGGATAATAGTATCTACCATTTGACGGTACAGCTTCCGGAGGATTGCCCCGAGATCGGAACAGCCCTTACTATGGAATACACGAAAAAGTCCCAGGCATATCCTGTGTGTGTTCCATTGTCTGCCCTGCATGTGGATGACAATAATCAGGCTTATGTTCTGGTGCCGGATGAGTATGAGACCATTATGGGAACAGAGGTGCGCGCCAGAAAAGTAGGGGTTTTGGTGCTGGAGAAGAATGAATCTTACGCAGCACTGGAGGAGGGGACTTTGTCCGCCCAGCAGGATATTATTGTTCAGGCAGATAAGACAGTTCAGGAAGGAAGCCGGGTGCGTATCTCGGAAAAATAGAAACGACCAGTTGTGAATAGATAGAGAATAAGGGCAGCAGAATGAAAAAAGTATGGAATATAGGAAAACTGATCCTGGCCATGCTATTGCTTGCGCAGGCGGTCAGGTGGAATCAGCGGGTAAGGAGTGTGTCAGAAATCATCTCAGTATATATGGAAAAAGAAGGGGTGGCTGTAAATAAAGCCCGGGAAATATGCAGCCAGGAGGCAGAGCGGGAAGATCCCTGCTCTGTCTGCTTTTGGAAAGAGACAAAGGACGCATCTGTTTCCTGTGAGGAGACCGGACGGAGTTGCGGTGTCACAGATATCACAGTGGTTGGGCGGGCAGATCTGGTAGTTCCGGAGAGTTTTTCTCTGGTATGGCAATCGGAAGGATGCTTTCTGGACACAAAAACAGCCCAGGAATTGTTTGGAAACACCAGTGCGGCGGGGCAATGTGTCTGGTATCAGGATCGAAAGTACCAGGTGTGCGGTACATTTGAGAGCGGAAAGAAAATCATGATACGCCAGGCGGAAAGTAAAAATAAGGATTCCCTGAACAGGATATCCCTGAAGAGCTCAGATATAGGAAGCCGGAAAGAAGCGGTGAGCCAGTTTTTGATGCTCTATAACTTATCTGGAGATGAAGTGGATCTTTACATGCCAGGCGCGTTGATCGCCAATCTGCAGCTGCTGTGTCCTCTGGCATTGGCCGTATCGCTGGCCCGCAGGGTGGCGCGAAACAAAAAAAGAAATGGCAGGATCCTGGCAGCGGCGATTCTGATCGGAACCCTGGGGATACTGTGGCAGTGGATAACGATCCCACCGGAGATGATCCCTTCCAGATGGTCAGATTTTGAGTTTTGGCGAAACTGCCTGAAAGAGATAAGCAGCAGCCTGCAGAGCTTGTTTGCTAACCCGCTGGGCGGCGTTCAGATCGATGTGATATTCTGGATGCTGCGCTCCACGCTCTGCAGTCTGGCAGCATTTTACCTTGCCATTATTTCAGCTTGTAAAATCAGCCAGACCTGTCTATAATGAAGCAGGAGAGGCTGTCGCGCTAAACGCATTAGTGCTTAGCGCGACAGCTTTTGGTTATGAACAGTTAGAAACAGAGGAAGGAAACGTATGGATAATAATAATTACGAAGAACTAAAAGGTTCCGCTAAAACATTTCTGCAGGCTGTGACATCGGATAACCTGTATTACGGATTGTTCCTGCTGGCGGTGCTGATCGTGGCGCTAAAGCTCGTT
>CADCMM010000055.1 GCA_902802515.1 uncultured Lachnospiraceae bacterium | reverse complement strand
GGACGACAAGACCGCTCCGAATACGAGCGGAAAAGCGCGCAGGAACTGGCGGAAGAGTTGGACATGTCAAACTATACGATCTTGCTGGATCATCAGCCCAATGACTATGATGCCGAGGAAGCCGCGGGCTTTGACCTGGTACTCTCCGGCCATACCCACGGAGGTCAAATGTTTCCTATCGGCATCACAGGAGTGCTGTCCGGAGCCAACGACAAAACCTACGGGCTGGAAGCGCGGGGCGGCACCACCTTTATCGTTAACTCAGGTATCTCTGACTGGGCGATTAAATTTAAAACAGCAACATTTTCGGAATTTGGGGTAATCGTCATTACTAAGAAATAATGTGTTAATTTTATTTCAGCGTCTTATACGTATATCGGATCACAGCGGCTGACAGGATAAAGGTCAGCACATCCGACACCGGCATGGAGTACAGCACGCCGTTCAAGCCGAAAAATAACGGCAGCAGCAGCGCAAAGCCCACGCCAAATACCACCTCCCGTACCATGGAGAGCGCTGTGGAAGTCAATGCTTTTCCCAGGGACTGCAGGTAGATAAACGTGGCTTTATTCACCGTGGCCAATACCATCATGCACAGGTAAATCCTAAAACACCTTACTGCAAAGTCCGTATAATACACGCTCTCATTTGCCGCGCCGAAAATACCGATGAGCTGTTTTGGAAACACCTCTACAATAAGCAGCGCTACGGCTCCCACGGCTACCTCCGAAAGCAGCAGGCGGGTAAAGAGTCCCTTCGCGCGGTCATTCCGGCCTGCGCCAACATTATATCCAACGATAGGAATACAGCCGGCCGCCATTCCTACGGAAATGGAAATGACGATCTGAAAAAATTTCATTACGATACCCAGCACCGCCATGGGGATCTGGGCGTATTCCTCCTGCCCAAAGATCGGATCCAGGGCGCCGTATTTTAAGGTCATATTCTGGATGGCAGCCATAGCAGCCACCAGAGAGATCTGAGATAGAAAACTGCAGATTCCCAGAGGAATATATCTCTTTACCAGTCTTCCATGCAGGCCAAAACTGCTTCTTCCCAGCCGGATCGCTTTCATGTGGCACAGATACCAGATGGCCAAAACAGCAGTCAGGATCTGTCCCAAAATAGTGGCCACAGCAGCTCCCATCATCCCCCACTTGAAAACAAAAATAAAAATCGGGTCCAGAATAATATTTACCACTGCCCCCGCCAGGGTTGATGCCATGGCGAACTTAGGACTTCCATCAGAGCGGATAATGGGGTTCATGGCCTGGCCAAACATGGTTAAAATCTGTTCCTGAAAAATCAGATAAACGGCTGTCAGGATTATCCCTGCAATGACGCAAAGCAGCACAGCGCTTCCGATGCTCTTGTGGGCGTCGTCCTTTCTGTCCGCCCCCAGGCTGATGCTGACAAATGCGCAGCATCCATCACCGATCATCACAGCGATGGCCAGAGCCACCACCGTTAATGGAAAGACTACCTTGTTGGCCGCGTTCCCATAGGATCCCAGATAGCTGGCATTGGCTATAAAAATCTGATCTACAATATTATAGAGCGCTGCCACCAACAGGGAGATCACGCAGGGAACCGCGTATTTTCTCATCAGTACTCCCAAAGATTCTGTTTCCAGAAAACGATTTGATTTCTCATTCATAAAAATTATCTCTCCTTTACCAAACTTTTTTGCGCGAACAGTTCGCCAGGCATAGCCTCCAGCGGCATGATGGCTCACTGTTCGCGCAAAAAAAAAACGTGCAGCAAAAAGCCGGATTTACGCTTGTTTGCTACACGCTATGTTGGCATTATACTCTTTTATTTAAGAAAAAGTCAAAACAAATTTTGAAAAAAATTCTATGCTTCCAGCAATGCCTCATAATCTTCCTTTGTAAAGCGGTGATAAATGGTATGTCCCATCTCTTCCTTTACGCAGTAGTAATATGGATCAATGCCGGCATCATTAAAGTGAATGGCGTAATCAAAATCCGATCCCTCCGGGATCTTCTCACAAACATAGTCCTCACTGTATTTCTCAAAAACGCATTTTATTTCATTCAGGGTGCAGGCGTGATGTGTCCTAAACAACGTGATCAGATCGACCAGAAACGCAGGTTTTGGCAGCTTGCGATACACATATTCTGCCCCTTCCGGCGGCACGCTGATCTCCACTCTTCCTTCATGAACCCGAAACGTCAGTTTTCCCAATTTTGAATCCGCCAAAGCCGCTTCTTTCTCCAGCAAAGCACATAGCTGTGATGGCGTCTGTGCATTCGTATCCAGCAGCGCGTTGATAGAAGCCAGCGGGTAATAAAACCGAACCGTCTCCCTGGCGTACCCAAGCTTGATCTGAGCCTCGATCATCTGGTCAGCGATGTTTCCTATCAGCTTATCTGTATTCATTCCTGTCAATACCTCCCATACCGCAGCACTGCCGCAGTTTTCACAGCACGTTATATGCTTCCCTCATTCTTTTTCTTTCAATGACTTATCGTACATTTTGTTCAGCCATTTCACTGCGCTTTTCAGTCCCAAAGCCGAACCTTCAAAAATCTCCGTTATCTTCTGATCATCCGGCGTTTCCTCCCAGCAGTACGGCCCGGGATAAACTGCCGCTTTCAGCCGTCCCTCTTCCATACACAGCATGTATCGCATGGTTCCATAAGAGCCGGTAAAACGTTCCTTTTTCAAAAAGGCAAGGGAAACCATGCCTCTCAAAGATATTTCTTCCAACCTTGCATCCTCCCTGACTGTGGTTTTCTATATCAATATACTCCTTTCTCAAAAAACCTGCAAGGGATACAACGGCCCCTGATCCGCGCAAAAACGAGAAACACTCGCAAAAAAAAGAGCTATCTGACTTTCTCGTCATCAGATAGCTCTACCTGTGAATAATCTGTAGTTTCACTTTATAACCTCCATTTCCTTTATTCTGTTTTTTTACTATGGATCTCTGCCTTTCAATGGACTCTCCTCCTTACTGTTCTGAGAAGTGGTTCATTATCATCTTCCTGTACTAACTATCCCATTGGACCGTCCTCCTGAAATTTTATTTTTCGTCTTCTTTTTTCCTCTTCTGTTTTGTTGATATCATTGTATTATATATATCTGATTTTGTCAAGTACTTTTCTGTATTTTTTTATTGTATTTTCAATTTGTCAGATATTTTAATTTCTTTTATATTTTTATTTGTCAAAACAGATTACTCAATGGTTTCCATCCACTTCCTGCTGCGGAACATGACGATGGTGATCAACAGACGCACTAATTCCTCCTGGGACAGGATAAAATATACCCAGACGATGGGCAGTTTTAGCACCAGTCCCGTCAGCAATCCCAGCGGCACGCCCACCACCCAGGTACCGAACATATCAATCATCATAATATACCTGGTGCGGCCGCCGCTGCGGATCACCCCGCCTCCCAGGATCATATTTTCCACCTTGATGGGCGCCAGCACCGCAAAGGCCAGAAGCAGCTGCGCTGCCGTCTCCTTCACCACATCTTCCACCTGATAAATCTCCGTATATAGATTCCGGAAACCGATCAAAGCCACTGACAGGAGCAGCGAACTTACAAGTCCATATAAGCAAAGCAATTTTGATTCCTTGTATGCTGCTTCATATTCTTTCTGTCCCAGGCGTTTTCCAATAATAATTCCCGCTGCCTGAGAAATACCGCTGAGCGCGCCAATCAGCAATCCCTGAATCGGCCCGGTAAGAGACATGGCTGCCAATCCCCGGGTTCCTATATGCCCGTAAATGTAAGTATTTACATTCTGCCCCACACTCCAAAGAAATTCATTCACTACTACCGGCAGCAGCATGGCAAAATACTGGCGGTAGCCTTCCTTTCCAAGCTGCAAAGACCATAATATTCTCTTGAAAATATTCGAGGCATCTCCCTCTTTGGACATGAGTTGTGTTCGTAAACCCTCCTGTCCTCTACAGAGAAGCAGATAAAAAACAACTATCACCATCAGGTTGACAACCTGGGACAGAACACTGGCAATCGCCGCGCCGCGGACACCCAATTTTGGCATTCCCGCATTACCGAAAATCAGCAGCCAGTTCAGCCCCGTATTCACTAAAGCTGATGCGATGCCTGCGTACAGAGGATAAATTGCTTTATCCATACAACGGATTCGCACAGCTAGAATCGACGCAATGCCCATGGGCAGATAAGTCCATGCTATCATCTGCAGATAGGGAACGGCATCCTCTATTACCAACGCATCCTCCGTATAAATACCTGCAATCTTCCACGGCCAGAGAAGACAAGCCGCTGTAAATACCAGTGCCAGCAAAATCGTGACCGTGAGATTGACCGATACGCTTTTATGCACTGCTTCTTCATCTTTCTTCCCATAATATTGGGAAACCATGATCCCGGCAATGGCTGCCACTGCACCGATAACAAAAGTGTAAATAAACGACGGTTTTCCCGCGATCTCCACCGCAGCTATACTGGTGCTGCCCAGCTGTCCCACCATCACCTGGTCGATCATGGAAAAGGAAGATTGGAGCATGGATTGCAATGCCACCGGCAATGCGATCCGTAATACTGTTTTCCCAAAAGAAGTTTTATTTCCTGACATAAAATATCCTCGCTTTCTTACCAGTATTATCTGACAGAAAACGAGGAAACGCAATGGGTTAAACGCATAACCACTTACAAATATTTTCTTACATTTTTGTCTGTTTTGTATATTTGGCGGTGCTGTCTCTGACGATCAATTGCACCGGCGCCACAATGTTTTCTGTGTACTGGGCATCTTCCATCATTTTTCCAAGAAGTCCAATCGCCATTACCGCCCGTTCCCTCCCATCCTGATAGACGGAGGTCAGCTTCGGAATCGTCTGTTCACAGATTGGGTTGCTGTCAAACCCGGCAACGGAGATATCCTCTGGTATCCGGATCCCATGCCCGGTAAGAAATCTCATCAGATCAATCGCATAGTAATCCGATACCGCGAAAATGGCCGTGTATGAAGTCAGCTCCTCCAGATGCTGCTCATAAAAGCGTCGTCTTTCTTCCTGCTGCATCGGTATCATCATAAAAGCAGTCTTTGCGCCAAACCCTTGGCAAAATCCCTCATACCGGGCCAGATCCATACAGATCTTGTTATCCGAAATACAAAGCACTCTTTCATGTCCCAGTTCGCGGAAATGCTGTCCCATCTGCCTCCCGCCATCCCGGTCATCGATCATAATATTGCAGATGCGCCCCTGATTATCAAAATAGCCATCATACACCACAAACGGGATGTGGATCTGATTTCTAAGGGTCTGATACTCATCAGTGCAGAAACTGAGCACCACCAGGCCATCCAGGTTCCACATAGAGGCAAACGTTACGATCTCCATAATGTCCTTCGCCTTTTTGAGCATCATAAATTTTCCTGCCCGCTCAATCTCATCCGCCAGATAATTCATGGAAGATGCAATAAAAGGATCCTCCAATACATGGCCCTCATATTTTTCATGGTCTTTCACCACCACTCCGATGATCCTGGAATTGTTCTGCGCCAAAAGAAGCCCCGCCATGTTGGGAATGTAATGGCGTTCCTCCAGCTTCTGCTGAACCATCTGAACCGTGCGGTCTGAAATTTTCTTCGTCTTCCCATGAATGACATTGGAAACCGTGGCAGTGCTAAGGCCCAATTCTTCCGCAATGTCAATGATTCTAACGCGTTCTTCCTTTATCATGTTTCCTCTCCCGCCAAACACAAAAAACCCCGGTAAATACCGAGGTTTATTAACAGGGGATGAGAGAATCGAACTCCCACCAAAGGTTTTGGAGACCCCTATCATACCATTTGACCAATCCCCTGTGTGACTCAAAGCACCATATATTTATATCATATTTTTCTTCCGTTTGTCAACTGCCTCGCGAGATTTTTGTCAGAAACTTTTTATTGGGGCGACATGGATCTCCAGAATATTTTTATGCGTCTCTCCAATTCCTCCCTGGTCTTTTCAATGTCAAGACCGTCTTCCTCCACAACGATATCCGCATACCTTTCGTAGAGAGGCGTCCGTTCCTGATATAAATCCTGCAAAGTTTGCCCTTCCCTCAGCACTACACCTCGGTCTTTCAGGTTGTGCAGACGAAGTTTCAGCGCGTCATAGGAGAGTTTCAGATAAACGACTGTGCCGATGGATTTCAAATGTTCCATCGCCTCCACCCCATATACTACGCTTCCTCCGGTAGAAATAATGGAACGGTCTGCATGAATCGAGGAATTCACCTGATTTTCAATCTGTAGAAACCCATCTATTCCATCCTGTGCAATGATCTCTGAGAGCAGCCTGTTTTCCTGCTGCTGGATCACCAGATCTGCGTCTACAAACTGAAACCCAAGCTGTTTGGCAGCAATGACTCCAATGGTGCTTTTTCCTACACCGGGCATTCCGATTAAAATTATATTATTCTTCATATGTTTGCGTTTGTTCTTCCCTCTTCCTCGTACGGATCGATCAAGTCATCACCTGAATCAGATCCCGCACGGTTCTGACGCCTTTTACTGTAATCCCGTCTGCCTTGCCTACCGATTTTCGGCAAACCTCCGGCAAAATGACCGTGTCAAAGCCCAGCTTCTTAGCCTCCATGACACGCTGCTTCGCCATGCTCACGGCACGGATCTCTCCGCTCAGTCCTACTTCACCAAATACTATGGTCTTTTCATCGATGATGATGTCTTTATAGCTGGAGATCAGAGCCATCACGATTCCAAGATCCACGGCGGGTTCTTTCATACGGATACCCCCTGCGATATTTACATAGGCGTCGCAGGAGGAAAGGCGCAGGCCAAGTCGTTTTTCCAGCACCGCCAGCAGGAGATTTACGCGGTTTAAGTCCGCGCCGTCCGCAGTTCGTCTGGGAAAAGCCAGGTTGCTCTGGCACACCAGTGCCTGTATCTCAATTAATATGGGTCTGGTACCCTCCATGGAGCAGGCCACCACGGAACCGGAAGCGTTCTCCGGCTTTCCATCCAGCATATATTCCGAAGGATTCGCCACTTCATGAAGACCATTCTCCCGCATCTCGAACACACCGATCTCATTCGTAGAGCCGAAACGGTTTTTTACTCCCCTCAATACCCGGTAGGAGGCGTGGCGGTCCCCCTCAAAATAGAGTACCGTATCCACCATATGTTCCAGCACACGGGGTCCTGCCACGACGCCCTCCTTCGTCACATGGCCTACAATAAAGATAGTAACCCCCATTCCCTTGGCTATCTGGAGTAATACTCCTGTGGACTCTCTCACCTGAGAAACACTGCCTGGGGCTGAGGATACCGATTCACTGTACATAGTCTGAATAGAATCGATGATCACCACTGCAGGCTGCTGCTTCTGTATGGTCTCGCGGATATCCTCCAGGTTTGTCTCGCACAGGATCAGCAGTGAATCCGAGAATTCTCCCATGCGGTCCGCCCGCATTTTAATCTGCTGCAGCGACTCCTCACCGGAAATATAGAGAACCTTCTCCTTTCTGGAAGCCAGGTTCCGGCACACCTGCAAAAGCAGTGTGGATTTTCCGATGCCCGGATCTCCTCCTACTAAAACCAGGGAGCCGGCAACAATGCCGCCTCCCAATACTCTGTCTAATTCCCCGATGCCGGTTCCGGTTCGGGAAGTTTCCTCGATACGCACCGCCCGAAGCTGCTGAGGAACGGCAGTCCGCTCCCGGCGGGCAGAGGTCTTTGAGGCACTTCCGGTCCCAATGACCGGCTCTTCCGCAAAGGTGTTCCACTCCCGGCAAGCCGGACACTGACCCATCCATTTTGCGGACTCAAACCCACAATTCTGGCAGAAAAATACGCTGTTTTTTCCCTTCGCCATTTTATCACCTGATTTGATTTACTGTTTCGTGACTTTCACCGTCACTTGATCGGCATTGCCCATCTCCACGCTCAACACCAGTTTGCCCCCCATGTTGGTCTTCATGATTCCGGTCTGCGCGCCATCGATGACTACCTCATATTCCGCGTCTTCTTCCAGTCCCAGAATTACCTGTGCATCATCCGGACCTTCCACAGTGAAAGAAACTCCGTTTCCGTCCGCTGCAAAAGAGGAAACCGCAGTTCCCGGCACCGATTCATATACCAGCATGCCGTTTCTTTCCAGCTTGGTGATCTCCTTAAAGGTTTTTACCTTGTATAAATCTCCATTGCACTCATAATCAGAAAGTTTTGCTTTCTGGTCCAGCTCATAATTTCCAAAACTAATGGTTCCATCATTTTCCGTGCGCAACAGTTCTTTTACTACTGACATCTCTATGTCCTCCTGCTCATCCTACTCGTATTAAAAATGTTATAACTATCGTATCCCTAGTTTACCATAAACAGTTTTGACAATGCAATCAAGATTTCTGTTCCCCCTGCTCTTGCTCCTTAACCTTAAAAACAACTTTGTCTTTCGTCATGGTTACCGTCACGATATCCCCCGCTTTTACCCTGCCCGCAAGGATTTCTTCTGCCATTTGATCTTCTATCTCATTTTGTATGGCACGCTTCAGCGGCCTGGCGCCATACTTCTCATCGTAGCCCTTCTCCGCGATATGATCCCGCACACTGGTTCGCACATTCAAAGTAATGTCCATCTGCTCCTTACATCGTTTTTGCAGTTCCCCAAACAGCAGTGTCACAATACTCCGGATATGCTCTTTATTCAGTGAATGAAAGACGATAATGTCGTCAATGCGGTTCAAAAATTCCGGTTTAAACAGCCTGCGGATCTCCTCCATCACACTGCCCTTCATAGACTCATAATTTCGCTTTTCATCATCCGCCGCGCCAAAGCCCAGCCGTTTCGGGGAGATGATGGACTGCGCCCCCGCATTGGAAGTCATAATGAGGATGGTATTCTTAAAGTCTATCTTTCTTCCCTGGGCATCCGTGATATGCCCTTCATCCAGCACCTGAAGAAGAATATTAAATACATCCGGGTGTGCCTTCTCGATCTCGTCAAACAAAATGACGGAATAGGGGTGCTTGCGTACCTTCTCCGAGAGCTGGCCTCCTTCTTCATAGCCCACATATCCGGGCGGCGATCCCACCAGTTTGGATACGCTGTGCTTCTCCATATACTCTGACATGTCCACGCGGATCATGGACTGCTCACTGCCAAACACAGTTTCCGCCAGAGCCTTGGAAAGCTCTGTCTTTCCCACGCCGGTGGGTCCCAGGAACAGGAACGAACCAATAGGCCTGCGGGGATCTTTCAGACCCGCCCGGCCGCGCTTGATGGCCTTCGACACGGAAATGACTGCCTCATCCTGACCGATCACACGCTTGTGCAGCGTCTTTTCCAAATTTAACAGGCGCTTTCCTTCTTCCTCCTCCACTTTCTGAACCGGAATTTTTGTCCAGGCAGCCACAACAGCGGCAATATCCTCCTCCGTCACTGTCATAGAACGGGCTTTCACGCGTCTCTCAGCCTGCGCTCTCTGTTTCGCGTATTTCTTCCCGGTATCTTCCAAGAACGTGTGCGTTTCCTTGGCCAAGGCAAGATCCCCGGATTTGATAGCTTCCTCCAGCTGCCTCTCCAGTTCTTTCTTTTCCTTCTCCAGCTCCAATACCTTTTCCGGCAGACGCTGCAGGCCAAGCTGACGCTTTGCGCAGGCTTCATCGATCAGATCAATGGCTTTATCAGGCAAAAATCTGTCATTGATGTAACGCTGAGACAGTTTCACCGCTGCCTCCAGCGCTGCCTCAGAAATCGTCACTCCGTGATGTTTCTCATATGCAGACCGCAGTCCCCGTAAAATATCTACCGTTTCCTCCTGTGACGGTTCTTCCACAAGGATCGGCTGGAAACGGCGCTCCAGAGCCGGATCTTTTTCAATATGCTTCCGATATTCATCCACGGTGGTAGCGCCGATCACTTGAATCTCACCTCTGGATAAAAAGGGTTTCATGATATTGGAGGCGTCCAAAGCGCCCTCTGCACCCCCGGCACCGATAATGGTGTGCAGCTCATCAATAAACAACAGCACTTCCCGGCTTTCCATCACCTCATTCAAAACACGCTTAATGCGTTCCTCAAATTCTCCCCGGTATTTGGAACCGGCCACCATGCTGGCCATATCCAGGGAAACCACCCGCTTCTCCTGCAAAGGCTTGGGCACATCACCTGAGGCGATCCGCTGCGCCAATCCTTCCACAATAGCGGTCTTACCAACTCCTGGTTCTCCGATGAGGCAGGGATTATTTTTTGTCCTCCGGCTTAGGATCTGCACGATCCGCTCAATTTCGTGACTGCGTCCCACAATAGGATCAACCCTGCCTGATCTGGCCTGATCCGTCAGATCCCGGCTGTACTGATCCAGCACAGAAGTGGCGCCTTGGATATTCTCACCGGCAGACTTTATATTTTTTGCCAGGTCTCTGTAACGTTCCTCCTCAACTCCCAGGATATCCAGAATCTTTCGATACATATTCTGAAGATTCACCCCCAGGGTATGCAAAAGTCTGGTGGCGACACACTCTACATCTTTCAGCATCGCCATCAGAATATGCTCCGTACCCGCCTTTCCTGCATCAAACAAGTGGGCTTCTTCCACTGCGTTCCTCAGAATACCCTCCGCTCTGGGAGTATAACCTTCCCGGTCGGCAGTGATCACACCACCCTGATCAGCGATCAACTGATCGATCAGCTCCATCAGCTTCGTTTCTTCTACCTGGAACTCTTTCAGTATCACCGCGGCTGTCCCCCGGGGTTCTTTTACCAGTCCCAGCAAAAGATGTTCTGAACCAATATAACTGTGATGACAGGCGACAGCAGTCTGTCTCGCCAGTTTCAGGGCCTGCTTCGCGCTGTCCGTAAACTGTTCCGGCATCTTTATTCCTCCTGTTCCCATTCACTGAAAATTTCATCCACCAGACCATGAACCTCCTGTCTGGTAACATTTTTACAACTGGCCCGGGCCAGTACCACCCGAAGGCTCTGCTTCATCTCCGCCAATGCCCGCGTCTTATCCACATCCAGAGAAACGATGGCTCCTCGCCTGCGGTCAATGGTGACAAATCCCTCCTGGCGCAGCACAGAATATGCTTTATTTACAGTATGCATATTAATGCCGATATCATCCGCAAGCTGACGTACGGAGGGCAGCGTATCGCCCTCCTGCAGGGCAGATGTGGCAATTCCCATAATGATCTGGTTTCTAAGCTGCATATAAATAGCTTCATCGCTCTGAAAATCAATCTCAATTATCATAGGTACACCTCGTTTTTGTTCTAGGATTACTATAACAAAGGAAACATAGACTGTCAAGGTATAACCTTAAAAACTTCATTATGCGCCCCTGCGCACAAACAAGGACGCCCGAAGGCGTCCCTGTTTTATAGGTCGATCATGTTAACTTCAATATCATTTTTCGATCTCGCAGATCTTGGCTGCTGCGGCTGTGACGCCGGCTGAGCAGAC
>CADCMM010000054.1 GCA_902802515.1 uncultured Lachnospiraceae bacterium | reverse complement strand
TCTTATAGAAAACTGTCTGAACTAAGTTTGTTCCGGGTTCATGAACCTTGCTAGCTTCATTTACCCTTTTTACTGTTTTTAAAGGTCAGTTCCTTAAAAAATAAAACTTTTAGAATTTTTCAAGGTTGTTTCACTGTTCAGTTATCAATGTACTCCCTGACGCAGATGTTTATCTCCTTGCGACAGCTTGAATATCTTAACACCAATTCATTTAAATGTCAAGATGTTTTTTTCATTTATTTTCATCTATTTAACTTTATCAGATTTATAAATGAAAAGTCCACTGCACACCGCAGTAGACTTTTATTATAGCACTTTATTTTTTCTTGTCAAGCATTTTTACAAAATATTTGCAATCGCCTGAACAATTATTTTCAGGAACATATTACTCTCGTACACTGGCTTCAGAATCGGACTTTGAACGATCATATTCATAAGCATCATTCCAATCTCTGTGCCGGAGAATATAGCTATCACAAGGAAAAGCATCCAAACCGCAAATAGTCCCTGCAGCATTCCCACTATCAATCCCCCCAATTGATTTATGAGATGGATGATAGGCAGCCTTGAGAAAATATTCAAAGCGGTCATGATCGTCCAGATGATCAGCTGTACTACCACCAGAGTGACAATAAATGCTACGATATTTAGCATAACATTTGCAAAAAACTGTACCGTATACCCAGTAAAATTATTTACATTCAGTTTTCTGTAACCCTCACTGTTATTGTAATTAAGCATGAGATTTTTTAAAAATTCCGGTATAGGAAGGTTTTGGATCATCTCTGTCTGTTCTACCCGGGTCATGGTAAGCAAATTTCCTGATGACCCGCCGTCCTGAGATGAGCTGTTTGCCTGCAAAGATTGACTGATATAGGATTGCAGATAATTGCCGGCTATCTCCCAGAGCTGAGCATCACTTAGATTTTCTGCCACAGAACGATCTATACCATACTGTCCTCCGTATTGATCCACCAGTTCCAATATCTGCTCCCGATCGAGGCTGCTTTCTTTGCCGCTCTGTCCATTTCCCTGTTTATTTTTCTTAATTATAGAAGCAGCTGCCTGCTTCCCCACCACCGTTTCGCACTGTTTCACAATGTACTCATATACCGGCGTCTGGGTTTTTAAAAAATCTGTCACATAAGGAAGTGCAATAGAAACCAGCAAAGACGAGATAAGTAATGCCACAATTCCAGCCAGTTTCTTTACAAGTCCTTTGCGCAGGCCGTTGACTGCAGACAGCAGAAACACAGCTAACACCACGATTGTCAAAATATTCATACATCTTCTCCTCTAACTGATACGGATACGGTCTATACTGTCATTGGTAATGACCATATATCTGCGGAAGCCTGGAATCCTGGCAAAATATTGCACCTGTTTTTCATAATCAGAGGAAAAACGCCTGGTTCCGGATGTCGTATAAACCGTGCAATTTTTCGCATCATACAAAAGTATTTCTCCGCGATCCATCCTAACTTCAGTATAATTACAGTCAAACTCCCTCTGCATCGTTCTTTTTCCATTATAGTGATATAACTCCATGATATACCTACAGTCAGCAGCCTCATTATTAAAGACAAATCCAAGATTGTCACCATCATGGAAACTGCTGACAATCTCCTTGTCAAATGTAACGGAAGTCTCTTCCTCCGGTGTCTTTTTATTCCTAAAGACCACAAACCCTGTATCGTTTAAAGCCACTGGTGTAGAAGCATCCGCAAAGTACACCTCAGGAAATACCTGTCCTGAATAATCCAGGGTGCCGGTAAGATGACTGTCATCTGAATCAGACGCGGAGGAAAAATCATAAAAAGCAATTCTGCTGTTTAAGGCTCTTCCTGAAATTCCAAGATACGACACAATCATACGGGAGGCGTTTGGTGTGATAGCTACATCCAGCGGATAGCCCGAATCCTGAAGGGTTGTTTTAATCTTAGCGATCTCGCTACCGGAGGTGTCATACATTTCAATCCATGTTACATCCGAGTCTTCCAAAATCAGGACTACTACTCCCTGCTTAGACACATGTGCCTTTAAAATAGACAGACTGGTAGTGAAACTTCCCAACAATCCGTCTTCGTTAACCACATATACCTGCCTGCCCTGCTGTTCAGCGATCACCATTGTCTGACCGCATATGTCAATGATAGGGGTCTGCATACTGTACGCGGCGCTCCATCTAACTTCGTTGTGACTGTTTACACAAAAAACTCCATCCGAGCTATACTTAACGATATAATTACCCAACATGGCGTATTCCGTACCCGCAATGTCCAGGTTTTCTGTCGTAGAAGTGACAACGTATTCCGTAAATGAATGGTGTCCATTATAATAAAGAAAACATCCTGCTACTATAGCAACCAGTGCCGCCATTGTAATAACCGCGTACCTTTTCCTGCGGGTACGTTCCCAGGGTGTCTCTGCCTTGCTGTTCCAGCTGTTCTGGTGATCAGTAGAACTCATCTCCCGTACTTCCAGATCGTCACCAACATCCTCATTCATATCCCAGGGCTTCAAAAATGCCAATTTTGGCTTCAGTCTCTCCCAATATTCTTTCCATTTATCTCTGTTCATTCTCTATTTTCCTTTGTTTTTCTCCAGTATACCACACTTTTTCCTATGGCAATACTATTTTTTGTCCCGGCACAATCAGATTTGCGTCGTCAATCTCATTCAGAGCGCAGATTGCCTCCACCATATCCAGACTCCCGTAATACCTTTGACTGATGTCCGCCAACGTATCCCCATAGCGAACAGTGTACGCGGATTGATACTGGCGCTGGGCGGAAGCCAGGATTTCATCTGTTTTCCCCAGCGTGCTCTGATCTACTGTTCCAGCCATTTCTGCGGAATAATTCCGTTCAGCCAGAGCACGGGCGGTCTGTGTGGCTCCGACTTCCGCCAAAACAGCATCGGAACTTGCAGCCGCTGTCTCGTTCCCCTCAGAAAGCTGGGATAATGCAGCCGTCAATGCATCTTCCTCTTCACCTGACGTAACATTTTCCGAAGTTTCACTATCCTCCCGCGCATCGGTCTCCGTAGATATTTGCGCATTCGCGGAAGATGCCGTGGCGGCGGCTTTCTCCGCTTCCGCTGTCGCTGTCGCGATCTGCAGCCGTTCCCTCTCCTGTTCCACAGAGATTCGTGAAATGGTCTCTTCCATATCTTTCATCTTGTCATAGTTGTTGATGATAGTAACACCCAGCATGAAAATTGTCAATGTCAGAAACGAACCTGCCAGATAACGTATTCCTCCTCTTCTTGTCATACCATGTTTTTCCTTCACCTTTTCCCGAAAGCTGATTATGGCCTGATCCGAACTTCCTTCCTCCTCTTCTACCTTTTGAGGTTCCAGGCATTCGAACATGTATTTCTGCATCTGCGGATTTCTCTCGTAAAAGATGAAATAGCCGCTCAATCTTTGAAATTGTTTTTCCTCCGACCAATAAACATTCTCCTCTCCTTCCTGAATGTGAAAAATAACAAAAGGCAAAACAGCAGGCGGATCCATAAGTTTTTCCAGTTTATCTTCCTCCATGGTGCCAATCACATAGTATCCCAACACTTCCAGTTCCGGGAAGTAATTCTGGCGTTTTTGTTCCTGATCCTCTTCTTCCTCCAGACGCAGTGCCCCTTTCACAAACATCAGCATTCCTGCCTCACACTGCTGCTTCGTTCCCAACAAGATTCCTGCGCAGTCCAGCTCCTGATCCTTTCTTTCCTGTTTGCGGATAAATGTAATAACATAATCTTCCAGATAGATTTTCTTATCCTGTTGTATTTCCCCTATCTGACGTATGTTTTTGGGCAAAATCGTCTCATTCTTCATACCAACTCTCCTTTACGGCAATCTCTGTCTCTCGGACCGGTAGGTCTCAAACTTCCGAAACTTATACAGTACATCTTATTAAATTTGTCCCGCAAAATTTAGTACTTTCTGCTTTTTGATGCAAAAACTTTTCGACATAATCTGCAGAATACCGCTCACAATAATTGGATATACTTAAAGAAACCGGTTTTGTCCGGAAAATTATCATCAAAAAGGGGAAGCAATATGAAAAATCTTTCCTCCGTTTATTATATCAATTCAAAAAAATATACGGCCGTCCCTGAATTGGCATACCGCCTGCAGGAACTGATATCAAGACACTCGAAAACAAATCTTCCCCCGGTAATGCTATGCATTGGTACCGACCGGGTCACCGGGGACAGCCTTGGTCCACTGGTGGGAACCTTTCTTCATGCTTATGGCGGCGACCGCTATTTTCCCATCTACGGAACACTGGACTTTCCCATCCATGCGCTGAATCTGGAGGACGCCTGCCGCCAAATAAAAAAGAAGCATCCCCGCAATCTCATCATTGCAGTGGACGCCTCACTAGGCACCAAAAAGCATCTTGGTTATATTTCACTGGGACAGGGCAGTTTAAAACCCGGCGCCGGTGTCCAAAAAAAGTTGTGCTCCATCGGAGATATCTATATCACCGGAATCATCAATACCGCCATACCGGAAGCACAAATGGCTTTACAAAACACACGGCTATCCTCCGTCGCCAGCCTGGCCTGCTGCATCGCTCAGGGGATTCTGTACGCATGCAATCCGTCAGAGATGACAGCGGCCTCCCGCAGCATCATTTAACGCTACAGTTCCACCCGGCCTTCCAGGGCGCGCAGCAGCGTTACTTCATCAATATACTCCAGGTCACCGCCTACCGGCACTCCACTGGCGATCCGGCTTACTTTAATTCCGGTGGGTTTGATCAGCTTACTGATGTACATAGCTGTGGTCTCACCCTCCAGGCTGGAATTGGTGGCAATGATCACCTCACTTACATTCCCCTGCAGCCGATGCATCAGTTCTTTCAGCCGGATATCTCCGGGTCCGATGCCAAGAAGCGGTGATATGGCTCCATGCAGCACATGATAAACTCCGTCATATTTTCCAGTCTTCTCATAAGCGGCCAGGTCTCTGGAACTTTCTACCACCATGATAGTCTTTTTGTCTCTGACCGGATTGCTGCAAATGGGACAGATCTCCTGATCCGTCAAAGTACAGCACTCCTTACAGTAACAGATATGTTTTTTTGCATCAACCATGGCTCCGGCCAGCTGTTCTACCTTCTCCTGAGGCATATTTACTATATGGAACGCCAGCCTCTGAGCGGATTTCCCCCCAATGCCTGGAAGGGATGCCAGTTGTTCGATCAGTTTTGTTATCTGACTTCCGTAGTAATCCATTTGTTATCTCCGATCAAAACCCAAATCCGCCGCCCAGGCCGCCAAAACCGCCGGTCAGTTTGGACATCGCGGCAGAGGCTTCTTCTTCTACCTTGCGATACGCCTCATTGGTGGCTGCCATGATCAGATCCTCCAGCATTTCAATATCCTCCGGATCCACCACTTCTTCGGACAGTTTTACTTTTGTCACTATTTTTTTGCCGGAAACCGTCACTTCCACTGCTCCGCCGCCAGCCGCTGCCGTAAATTCCTTTTCCTCCAGAGCCTTCTGGTTCTCTTCCATCTGCTTTTGCATTTTCTGCGCCTGTTTCATCAGGTTATTCATGTTTCCGGGCATTCCTCCCGGAAAACCGCCTCTTTTTGCCATTTCTGTTTCCTCCTGTTATCTACTATTCTTCTATCTCTATATCCATATGAATAAACTCTTTCAGAGCTTCTTCGTCCACTATTTTACCGAGACGCACATTCTGAATACTCTCATCCGCAGCCAAAAGGAATCTGACATCAGCCTTCTTTCCTGTCTTTTCCAGAATCTGCTGCTCCAGTTCTTCCTTTTTAGAAGGATCATTCAGATAAGTCTCTCCCAGGAAATCAGAGAACACCACAAACAGCTGATTTTCCGTCCCTTCCGCCAGATTGAATTTCAATTCTGCCGAAGCCAGCACCGGGCGCATCCGGGGGGAAGTCCCTGCGATAATGCTGCTCCACATGGCTTTGATCTGTTTTAGATCCCCGGAAGCCGCTTTAGGTACATCCGCCTCCGGAAGAGAGGACTCCCCATTCGTCCCTTTCTGAAATGTCACAGCACCAGGAAAGGCAACTGCAGGCTGCACACCTGTTACCTCCGGAGCAGCAGGTATCAACAAACCATTTTCTATCTGTTTTTCCAATCTGCGCACCCGTTCCAGCAGGGACAGCTCATCGCGCTGCATCTGAGGCCGGCACAGTTTGATCAACGCCACTTCCAACAACACGCGTTTGTTGACAGAATACCTTATCTGATTTGCCAGTTCAGAGAAGATGCGGATATAGCGCATCAGGGTATCTTCCCGGATCATAGCTGCCTCTTCCTTTAACAATACCAGATTCTCGGCGGAAACATCAAGGCTGTCTTCCATCTGGTCGGACGCCTTTAAAAGCATCAGATTCCGAAGATACCATGTAAAATCGTTTACTAACTGGGTCAGATCCCGCCCCTGCATGATCAATTGCTCCAGATGAGCAAACAATGCTGTCACATCATTTTTAAGAATCTCACGTAAAAGCTGGCTGAACACTTCTGTGTCCACTGCCCCCAGTACTTCCAACACCTTTTCGTAGGTCAATTTTTGCCCCAGATAAAAGGAAATGCACTGGTCCGCCAGACTTAAGGCATCACGCATACCGCCATCCGCTTTCCTGGCAATATAGCGAATGGCTTTATCTTCAGCCTCCACCTGCTCTCTGCCCAAAAGATCCCGCAGCCGGTCTGAAATCTCCTCCTGTGTAATACGTTTAAAGTCATAGCGCTGACATCTGGAGAGAATGGTCACCGGTATCTTATGGGATTCTGTGGTAGCCAATATAAAAATTACATAGGAAGGCGGCTCCTCCAACGTTTTCAGAAGAGCATTAAACGCTCCTATGGACAGCATATGCACTTCGTCAATAATGTAAACCTTGTATTTCCCTTCCGCCGGGGAATAGGCCACCTCGTCACGGATCTCCCTGATATTGTCAACGCCGTTATTGGAAGCAGCGTCAATCTCTATCACATTCATAGAGATGCCGGAGTTGATGGCGCGGCAGGCAGCACATTCATTGCAGGGATTTCCGTCCACCGGATGCTCGCAGTTCACCGCTCTGGCAAAAATTTTGGCAATACTGGTTTTTCCCGTTCCTCTCGTTCCACAGAACAGATAGGCGTGACCGATTCGATCCGCCATGATCTGGTTTTTTAAAGTTGTAACGATGGCATCCTGTCCCTTCACCTCACCAAAGGTGTCCGGACGGAACTTACGATACAATGCTGTATAGCTCATATAAACGCTCCCTGAAGTTTTTTCCGGATTTGGGAACGACTTTCTTGATCGTTCCCAAAGGCAAAGCTTAGGGGCTGCCACATCAAACATGACATAATTCAATGCGGCACCCCCAACCTAACGTTTAACCAAAACTACCTGCTATCCCGCTTTAATCACCGAAACTGATACCCAGCAATTTGATCTCTTTGATCATCTGATCATTCGGCGACACCGTTTTCAGCTTACCAGCCACCTCTTTCAGAGGAACTTTCTTTGTTTTTCCATTAACAATACCAACCATATAGCCGTATTGCTCATCCAAAATCAGTTTTGCAGCTGCTACGCCCAACCGGGTAGACAGGACTCTGTCATACGGACAGGGGCTTCCGCCGCGCTGCGTATGTCCCGGAACCGTAATGCGCACTTCCGTACCGGTTCTCTCCTCAATCTGCTGTGCCAGTTCATAAGCCACCGAAGGATACGTCTTTTCTTCCATCTTCTTCTTGAGTTCCTTCTTACTCAGGGCGGCATCTTCCGCGGAGATCGCGCCCTCCGCCACTGCAATGACGGTAAAGCCCTTACCGGCTTTTGTTCTGTGGTCGATGGCTTCGATCACCTTATCAATGTGATAAGGTATCTCAGGTATCAGGATGATATCCGCGCCTCCGGCTACACCCGCATAAAGGGTAAGCCATCCCACTTTGTGGCCCATAACTTCTACGATAAATACTCTGTTGTGAGAAGCCGCTGTGGTGTGGATGCAATCGATAGCATCCGTAGCAATATTTACAGCGCTATAGAAGCCGAAAGTCATATCTGTACCATAAATATCATTATCAATGGTCTTTGGCAGATGAATAATATTCAGCCCCTCTTCGCTCAACAGGTTTGCCGTCTTCTGCGTTCCGTTTCCGCCCAGAATGACCAGGCAGTCCAGTCTCAGTTTGTAGTAATTCTGCTTCATCGCTTCCACTTTGTCCAGACCTTTTTCATCCGGAGTCCGCATCAGCTTAAACGGCTGTCTGGATGAACCCAGGATGGTTCCGCCTTTTGTCAGAATTCCTGAGAAATCCTTGGAAGTCAAAAGCCGGTAATCCCCATAGATCAGGCCCTTGTAACCGTTCATAAATCCGTACACTTCCAATTCGTCCAGATTACTGGATAACCCCTTTACCACGCCACGCATCGTAGCATTCAATGCCTGACAGTCGCCGCCGCTGGTCAATAACCCAATACGCTTCATAGTCCTCACTTCCTTATCCTTTTATAGTGTACCGCCTTGATACATTATATTATACCTGTTTTCCCGCCCGGACACAAGAGATTTATCGAAGGAGAAATTTTTCAGTTAAAGTACACCAGATCTTCCGTTGGCGGTTCTACGGATTTTAAATGCTTGGCGTAGAGAACCGGTCCTTCCCCCCGATATTCCGGAACATACTCATACTTTACTTCCGCCGTGATCTCCAGCCACTGCTTCTGTTTCAGCTTATCCGTATATTTTGACTTGCAGATATAGCCGATAAACCGAATATCGTCTGCACAGCAGGTCATGGCATTACGCCCCGGTATAAAACTGTTGGACGGAAACTTTCTGGGAATCATAACCTTCCCTTTAAAGCGGACTGTCTTTCCATCATACCGCTCCGGGGTGTCCGCCACATCCAGATACCAAAGTCCAAAGTCTACATCATCGATATCAATAATGTCCGCATTCAGATCATAAGGGGGCTGCTCCTTGCCCAGTTCCAACGGGTTCCCTTCCTCATCTTCAAAGGAAAGCATCGCCTGTTGGTTCACCGCCTTGACGCTTCTCCGGTACATCTGCAGATCCATATCCAGGGAGCAGCGGTTGAAAATTACCAGCTCTGTATTTGCAAAAATATTGCTTAAAATGCTGCGCATATTATTCAGGTACACGCCAAATGTGCCGGCATCTACCAGAGTGATCACCTGAACGACCTCCCAGTGTCTGGGCAGTCTGCTCTCAGCAAATTTTTTCGCATCCCACATGCCGTTAAACTCCACGAACACTCGATAGGGCTTGTAATATTTCTGGCAGCGTTCCAGAAATTCCGGGGTCAGATCCTCCTCGTTCTCCACTGTCATGATTTCGATATTGTGCCTGGAATACTCTTTTTCATCGTACTCCACCTCTCCCTCTTCGCAGAGCAAAAGCAAAGTTTTCTCACCGTCCGCGAAATCCGGAGACGCCAGGACTTCCTGAATAAACGTAGTCTTCCCGCTCTCCAGAAATCCCGTGATCATATATACTGGTACTTCTAACATATCATGCACTCTCACTTTCCAATGGCATACCGATCCATAGCAATGTCACAGTACCTTCCGGTGGCATTGCCGAAAGTCATTCTTACAGCCGAAACAGTTCTGCCAGTTTTTCCTCCTGGAGTTTGGAGCCAATAACGCACAGGCGTCCCGTGTAATCCGGCTGTCCTTCCCGCAATTCATATTCTCCCGGCACCATGTCAAAATAAATCCAGGTACCGTTTACATCCGGAAGCATTCCCTTAGCCCTGAGCACAGCGCCGTACTCCTCACTGTCGGTTAATGTTTTCAGGATCTGTTCTACCTCATCCTTTGTGTACTTGCGTGCCGTTTCTTTTCCCCAGCTGGTGAACACCTCATCGGCATGGTGGTGATGATGGTGATGCTCATGGTCATGATGGTGATGTTCGTGTTCCTCATGATCATGGTCGTGATGATGATGCTCATGCTCCTCATGATCATGGTCGTGATGATGCTCATGTTCCTCATGATCATGGTCGTGGTGATGATGCTCATGCTCCTCATGATCATGGTCGTGGTGATGATGCTCATGCTCCTCATGATCATGGTCGTGGTGATGATGTTCGTGTTCCTCATGATCATGGTCGTGGTGATGATGTTCATGTTCCTCATCATGGTCGTGATGGTGGCCGCACACCGGACACACATCTTCTTCGGCCATCAATTCCTCTGCCAGGGAAACAGATTTCTCCATAGCGCCAAGGATCTGTACTCCCGTCAGATCATCCCACGGCGTGGTAATGATCGTGGCTTCCTGATTTTTCTCACGGATCATGGCTACGGCTGCATCCAGCTTATCCTGGCTCACATCCTGCGTTCTGCTCAGGATGATCGTGCCGGCACTCTCCACCTGATTGTTATAGAACTCGCCAAAGTTCTTCATATACATTTTTACTTTCTTCACGTCTGCCACAGTCACCAGGCTGTTCACTGTGATATCGCAGTCCTCTGCCACATCCTGTACAGCGCGCCGCACATCTGACAGCTTGCCCACGCCGGAAGGCTCGATGATAATGCGGGCCGGAGCGAAACGCTCCATCACCTCTTTCAGCGCCTTGCCGAAGTCTCCAACCAGGGAACAGCAAATACACCCGGAATTCATCTCCGTAATATTTACTCCTGCATCTTTCAGAAAACCGCCGTCAATACCGATCTCGCCAAACTCATTTTCAATCAGTACGATCTGCTCGCCCGCAAATGCTTCTTTTATCAGTTTTTTAATCAATGTAGTTTTTCCTGCACCCAGAAAACCGGAGATAATATCAATCTTTGTCATGTGTCATTCCTTCTTTCTTACCTAAACGAACCTGAATGTTCTACTTACAAGTTTAAAAATGAGGCTGCTTTCACAGCCCCATCATTATAATACATATTTGGGGAAGATTCCAGCCCCATTTTGCAGGGCTACGCTATCTTCTGAACTTCCCTAAAAATTCCTGCATACGATCATGATCTGCTTCGAAGACCTCGCCCGGCGTTCCCTCCAGCGCTACCACCCCCTTGTCCATAAAAATGATTTTGTCAGAAATATCTCTGGCAAACGCCATCTCATGGGTCACGATCACCATGGCAATGTGAAGATCCGCCAGGGATTTAATCACCTTCAGCACTTCGCCTGTCAGCTCCGGATCCAGCGCGGAAGTAGGTTCGTCAAAAAAGAGGATCTTCGGATTGAGCGCCAGAGCTCTGGCAATCGCTACCCGCTGGCACTGACCGCCGGAAAGCTGGCACGGATAGGCATTTTCTTTATCGGAAAGCCCCATTTTAGCCAGGAGCTGTCTGGCCTCCTCATATACTTCTTCCTTATTTCTTTTCTGATTGTGGATCGGGGCGTCCGTGATATTTTTCATGACAGAATAATGCGGAAACAGATTAAAATTCTGAAAAACCAGTCCAAAGTAGGAGTGGATCTTTTTTGCGGTCTCTCCCCTTGGATATACATTCTTTCCCTCAGGCGTTACCCAGGCAGCCCGCTCCCCCATATAACATATCTCGCCGGAATCGATGGTCTCCAGCATAGTGGCACAGCGAAGCAGAGTAGA
>CADCMM010000053.1 GCA_902802515.1 uncultured Lachnospiraceae bacterium | reverse complement strand
TGGCCTCAGTGGCCGAGAGTCTGCAAGACCGACTATGGCCAGCAGGAAGCCATTGCGATGTGGGGCCATGATCCCCGGATCTACACCACTACCGTGACAGAGTTTGTGAAGAACAAAAACGGCGAGGTCTGCCAGGCGAAGCTGGTGAAACTTCAGAGCAAAAAAGATGAGAAGACCGGGCGCATGATGATGGTGCCGGTGGAAGGAACCGAGGAAGTGGTGAAAGCGGATCTTGTATTGATCGCCGCCGGTTTTCTGGGCTCACAGAAGTATGTGACGGATGCCTTCAAGGTGGCCGTGAATGGGCGCACCAATGTAGAGACCGCACCGGATAAATACGTCACCAGCGTGCCGAAAGTGTTCACTGCGGGCGATATGCACCGGGGACAGTCTCTGGTGGTATGGGCCATCCGGGAAGGAAGAGAGGCCGCGAAGGCGGTGGATGAATATCTGATGGGATACACGAATTTGTAAGAGGTACTATCGCATAGTATCGAAGAGGCTCGAAACGATACTATGCGGTAGCTTTCTTTTCATAATGGACTGGTATTTTTACTGTATTTCACATGGTTTTTCTCATTCAACGAGTAATGTTTTTGCAGCTCTTTTACCGCCCAGCTTTTGGCAGGCCGCCTTAAGCTGTGCAATTATAATATCCGTATAATTAGAGGGGAGACCGGATAGATGAATTCCTATCAGATTACTGATTTTTGTCATGAAATGGTGAAAAGTCACATTGCACCAGGAGATTTATGCATTGACGCGACTATGGGAAATGGAAATGATACGGTGTTTCTTTGTCAAAGCGTGGGAGGGGACGGCAAGGTATTAGCCTTTGATATCCAGCGCGCGGCGCTGGAGCATACCAGGGAGAAATTGGAAAAAAGTCTGGAATATCAGAACTATGAATTATATTTGGACAGTCATGAGCATATGGCAGAATATGCTTCAGAGGGCAGTGTCAGTTGTATCCTGTTTAATCTCGGGTATCTTCCGGCAGGGGATCATGCGTTAAGTACCCGGTCGGACAGTACCATAAAAGCCATGGAGGCAGGGCTTGCGCTGCTGAAAAAGAATGGGGTGATGAGTGTCTGCATATATAGCGGCGGGGACAGCGGTTTTGCGGAGCGTGACGCGGTACTTGCATGGCTGAAAGGTCTGGATCACAAAAAGTATCTGGTGCTGGTGACGGAATACTATAATCGGCCAAATCATCCTCCCATACCGGCGTTTGTGGTGCAGATGTGAATCTTGTATCTTTCCTTCTTTTATGATATCTTTTATTCAAGATTTTTAAGCGAGGAGGTAATGACTTATGAAAGTGTTATTGATCAACGGCAGCCCTCACAGCAAGGGCAACACATTTATCGCGCTGAAAGAGATGGACAAGATTTTTCAGGAGAACAAAGTGGAGACGGAATTGATCCACATTGGAAATAAGGCGATCCGCGGCTGCATTGCCTGCGGAAGCTGCCGTAAGAAGGGAAAATGTGTGTTTGATGATGAGGTGAATGTGACGGCTCCCAAATTTGAGGAGGCGGACGGTATCGTGGTTGGGACACCGGTCTACTATGCGTCAGCAAATGCAACATTGGTGGCGTTTTTGGATCGGTTGTTTTACAGCACCGGCTTCAATAAGACGATGAAAGTCGGCGCCTCTGTGGTGGTAGCCCGCCGCGGCGGCCTGTCGGCAACCTTTGACGAACTGAACAAGTATTTTACCATTTCCGGGATGCCCATCGCCTCCAGCCAATATTGGAATAGCGTGCACGGAAGAGAACAGGGGGAGGCTGCTCAGGATGTGGAAGGCCTGCAGACCATGCGTACCCTGGCCAGAAATATGACGTTCCTGATGAAGAGTATTGCATTGGGTAAGGAAACATATGGACTTCCGGAAAAAGAAGAATGGACCCCTACCCATTTTATCAGATAGTGAGAAGCGGATAAGGAGGGAGGATGGGATGGAACTTTTTGATATTTGCGACGAAAATGGCATACCGACAGGAAAAACAGTGGAACGAAGCAGAGCGCACCGGGAGGGGATCCGTCACAGAACCGCTCACATTTGGGTGATAAGAACGGTGGAGGGGCGCGGTCAGGTTCTCCTTCAGAAGCGCAGCCAGAATAAGGACTCTTTCCCGGGACAGTATGACACTTCTTCCGCAGGACATATTCAGGCAGGAGATGAACCTCTTGCGTCGGCACAGCGGGAACTTTTGGAAGAACTGGGAATAGAAGCATCCGAAGATCAGCTTATCTTTATCGGGAATTTCCGTAATCAGTATGAGGAGGAATTTCACGGATCCATTTTTAAGGACAACGAAGTGTCATTTGTCTATGTTTACGATGATCCAGTAGAAATTGAGGAATTGAACATACAGGAAGAAGAACTGGAATGTGTGGAGTGGTTTGACCTTGAGACAACGTACCAGGAATGTAAAAACAGAAATGAAAAGTTCTGTGTTCCTATGGGGAGCCTGGAGCTGCTGAGGGAGTATCTGGGCAGCTGGATCTAAAAGTACAACTTTTTTAATAAAGCTGGTTTTTCTTGACAAGACAGGAGCGGGAAGACTAAAATAGTACGACAGAAAACGGTAACGAGGAGAGGACTATTATGAAAAAATACAGAGAAATGACCAGAGAGGAGCTGCTCCTGGAGAAACAGGAGTTGGAGCGGCAGTTTCAGGAAGTAAAGGCTCAGGGTTTGTCACTGGATATGTCAAGAGGAAAGCCGGCGATGGATCAGCTTGACATCTCTATGGAAATGATGGACGTGCTTCACGCGGGCGCGGATCTGCGGTGTGAGACCGGTGTAGACTGCCGTAACTACGGCGTGCTGGATGGTATTCCTGAGGCGAAACGTCTGCTTGGCGCTATGAGCGAGGTGGAACCGGATCAGATCATTATCTACGGTAACTCCAGCCTGAACGTTATGTTCGACACGGTGGCCCGCTCTATGACCCATGGCGTTTGCGGCAATACCCCCTGGTGTAAACTGGACAAGGTAAAATTCCTTTGCCCCGTACCCGGATATGACCGTCATTTCCGCATCACGGAATTCTTCGGTATCGAGATGATCAACATCCCCATGACCCCGGAAGGACCGGATATGGATATGGTGGAGGAACTTGTGCAGAATGATCCTGCGGTAAAGGGTATCTGGTGCGTCCCGAAATACTCCAATCCTCAGGGTTATACCTATTCCGAAGAGACGGTAGAGCGCTTTGCGCATCTGAAGCCTGCGGCGCCGGATTTCCGTATCTACTGGGACAATGCTTACAGCATCCATCACTTGTATGATGATAATCAGGATTTTTTGGTGGAGATTTTGGGTGCCTGTGAAAAAGCCGGTAATCCGGACATTGTTTATAAATTTACATCCACTTCAAAAGTCAGCTTCCCGGGTTCGGGTATCGCGGCAGTGGCGGCTTCCGAGGCGAACCTGAACGATTTCCGGAAATATATGACGGTTCAGACCATCGGTCACGATAAGCTGAATCAGCTGCGCCACGTGCGGTTCTTCAAGGATCTGGACGGCCTGCATGAACATATGAGAAAGCATGCGGCTCTGCTTCGCCCGAAGTTTGAGATGGTGATCAATACGCTTGACCGGGAATTGGGCGGTCTGGAGATCGGTGAGTGGACCAGACCTCACGGCGGATACTTTATCTCCTTTGATTCTATGGAAGGGTGCGCGAAGGCTATCGTTGCGAAAGCGAAAGAGGCCGGGGTAGTGATGACCGGAGCAGGAGCTACCTATCCTTACGGAAAGGACCCGAAAGACTCCAATATCCGTATTGCGCCCAGCTATCCCACACCGGAGGAACTTGAGCAGGCAGCAAAGATTTTTGTGCTTTGCGTAAAGCTGGTGAGCGTGGAGAAACTTCTGGAAACGAATATAGCATAGGGAAGCGTTGATTAAATCAGCGTTTCCTTAGTGATCAGGGGGCGCTGCAAACTGTATGATAGCAGGAGTTTGCAGCGCCCCCTGAAATTTTTGTGAAAAACAGTGTACTTTCTCTTACGCTTTGTGTATAATGAACCGTAAGCGAATTTCAACTGAATATGGTAAGGATACGGTGGGATGTCCGCATTCCATCGGTATTTTTGTGAGGGAGGGAACATCATGCGAAGCATGATTATGCATGTTCCCGACCGACGTGGCAGGGGTCGCGCAGCGACGCGTGCCGATACATATTTGTGAGGGAGGGAACATCATGCGAAGCATGATAGAGAAGAATATTATGAAGATCGTAGTTCTGGCAGGAGGCATCAGTACGGAGCGAGAGGTATCTATCGTTTCCGGCACGCAGGTTTGCAGGGCACTGCGCTCCAGGGGGCATCAGGCTATTCTGGTAGATGTGTACTGCGGAGCCAGAGAGACAGATGCAGATACCGCCTTTGCGGCGGAGTATGATATAGAGAACGCAGTAGAGTACATAAAATCCTTTAATGGGAAGTTGGAGGAGATGAAGGGACGAAGGGAATTTTTCGGACCGAATGTGCTGAAACTTTGCAGAGCGGCGGATACTGTGTTTATGGCGCTCCATGGAGAAAACGGAGAAAATGGAAAGATACAGGCGACGTTTGATCTCCTGGGGATCTCCTACACCGGAAGCGGATATCTGGGCAGTGCCATGGCCATGGATAAGGATCTTTCAAAACAGATTTTTCGGGAAAACAAAGTACCCACTCCGCTGGGAATCGTACTGCACAAGGGAGAGAAACGGGTTTGCGCCATGGAAAACGGCGTTGGGCTTCCCTGTGTGGTAAAACCAAGCTGCGGCGGTTCCAGTGTAGGGGTATCCATTGCCAATACGGAAGAAGAATACCAGGCTGCGCTGGAGGAAGCGTTTCGCTATGAGCGGGTGCTGATCGTGGAACAGTATATCAAGGGTCGGGAATTTTCCGTGGGAATTGTAGACGGAGAGGTCTATCCGGTAATTGAGATCGCGCCGATTCAGGGCTTCTACGATTATAAAAATAAATATCAGGCAGGCAGTACCATCGAGACCTGCCCTGCGCAGCTTTCCGAAGAATTGACAAAAAAGATGCAGGGGTATGCCCTTCGGGCATATCGGGCGCTGAAACTGGAGAGTTACGGGCGAATTGACGTAATGATGGATGAGAATAATGAGATGTACTGTCTGGAGGCCAATACCCTTCCGGGCATGACGCCCACCAGTCTTCTTCCCCAGGAAGCAGCGGCTCTGGGAATGGATTTTGCTTCTCTTTGCGAGAAACTGATAAAAGTGTCGGTGAGGGAGGGAACATCATGCGAAGCATGATTATGCATGTTTCCGACCGATGTGGCAGGGGGCGCGCAGCGACGCGTGCCGATTCATATTTTATGAGGGAGGGAACATCATGCGAGGCATGACTTTGCGCTGTATTGCAGATGCCTGCGGCGGCATTTTACATGAAAAAGACGGAATGGGAGATCAGGAGGTCACTTTTGTTACTACAGACAGCCGCCAGGCATCGGAGGGCTGCCTGTTTGCGGCTATCCGGGGAGCAAAGGCGGACGGACACCGTTTTATCCCATCGGTGTATGAGAAAGGGGCGATCTGTGTCATCACCGAGGAGGCTCTTCCCGAAGACGCGAAGGGAAGCTGGATCAAAGTAATCTCAACTCTCCAGGCACTGAAAGACATTGCGGAATACTATTTAAGAGTCATGAATATTCCGGTGGTGGGGATTACGGGCAGCGTGGGAAAGACCAGCACGAAAGAGATGATTGCCGCGGTGCTTTCCCGGAAGTACCGTACCCTGAAGACGCTTGGAAATTTCAACAATGAGCTTGGACTTCCTTTGACCGTATTCAGGCTGCAGGAGGAAGACGAGATTGCAGTGTTGGAGATGGGCATCAGCGATTTTGGGGAGATGCACCGGTTGGCGAAGATCGCCCGTCCGGATACCTGTGTCATCACCAATATCGGTCAGTGTCATTTGGAGAATCTGAAAGATAGAGACGGCATTCTGCGGGCCAAGACGGAAATTTTTGATTTTCTGAAGCCGGCGGGGCATATTATATTGAACGGAAATGACGACAAACTGGTCACAGTGAAAAATGTGAACGGAATCCGGCCGGTATTTTTCGGGCTTAAGAAAACGTTTGCGTCAGAAGAAGAGCGGAGAGAAGACTGCTGCGATAGAGATAGACTTGCAGTCTGGGCAGATGATATAGAGAGCCGTGGACTGGATGGGATTTCCTGCCGTATTCACGCAGAGCAGGGTTGTTTTTCTGTGATCATTCCGATCCCCGGGCAACATATGGTCTACAATGCGCTGGCAGGTACGGCGGTGGGACTGACCTATGGACTGACACTGGAAGAAATCAAAGCGGGTATCGAGAGCCTGGAGCCGTTAAGCGGCAGATTTCATATCATAAAGACGGAGAATTGCACGATCATAGATGACTGCTATAATGCCAACCCTGTGTCAATGAAAGCCTCTCTCGATGTATTGCAGGAAGGGAGCGGCCGCAGGGTAGCGATCCTGGGAGATATGGGGGAACTCGGCGAGAATGAAGCGGCGCTTCATGAAGAGGTGGGCGTATTCGCGGGAAATTGCAGGATTGACAAGATCATTGCTGTCGGTCCGCTCAGCGCAGGGCTGGTGAGAAAAGCCGGGGAACAGAATCAAGGGCTCGACACAATCCATTACAACACGCTGGAAGAATTGCTGGAAAATCTGGATACCCAGGTTCAAAAAGGCGATACTATTTTAGTGAAAGCATCCCATTTCATGGAATTTCCGAAAGTTGTGGAGGCATTGCAACTATGTATGTAATAGCAGGTCTGGGAAATCCGGGCAAAAAATACGCAAAGACCCGGCACAATGCCGGTTTTGATACGATAGATATCATAGCGGATCGTTACGGCATCGATGTTACTACAGAAAAGTTCAAGGCTCTGGTGGGTACCGGCGTCATTGACGGACAGAAAGTAATCCTGGTAAAACCCCAGACTTTTATGAACCTAAGCGGTGAAAGCCTTCGCCTGGTATGTGATTTTTACAAAATAGACCTGGAGGAGGAACTGATCGTAATCTATGACGATATCAGCCTTGATCCGGGTCAGATCCGCGTGCGAAAAAAGGGCAGTGCCGGCGGACACAACGGAATGAAGAGTATCATTGCGCAGTTGGGGACTCAGGTGTTCAAACGGGTAAAAGTGGGCGTGGGAGAAAAACCGGAAGGTTACGATCTGGCGGATTATGTGCTGGGCCGCTTTTCATTTTCTGAGCGCCTGGATATGGAAGATGCATTCGACCGGGCCGCAAGAGCCGCTGCGGCGCTGGTGACCCAGGAACCGGAAGCAGTCATGAACCTATACAATAAAAAAGAATTATAGATCCAAATTGAGGTAATCCTATGAAGGCTTTTCGCGCTCCCTTGTACGAGCTGGGGGAATTTGAGGAAATCAGGGAGAAATTAAAGAAAAATACAGGCGTTTTGCAGGTGACCGGCTGTATCGATTCCCAGAAAGCGCACTTTATTGACAGTCTGGGGGAGGGATATTCCCATAAAATTATTGTGGCGGCCAATGACCTGCGGGCGAAAGAGATATACGAAAACTATAAATTCTTTGACCGGAATGTACTGTTCTATCCGGCCAAAGATTTTATTTTCTTTCAGGCGGACATCCACAGCAATCTGCTGGAGCAGCAGCGCCTGGAAGTGTGGAGAGCGCTGGTGGAGCGAAAAGAAGTGACCGTTATCCTGACCATGGCAGCTTTTATGAATCATCTGATGCCCTTCCAGGAGTGGAAGAAGTATATCTTCCATCTTAAGGTAGGTCAGGAGATGGATCTGGAGGAGTGGAAGAGGAGGCTGGCAGAGTTGGGCTATGAGCGCAATGCCCAGGTGGAGGGCCCGGGTCAGTTTGCCGTGCGGGGCGGTATTATTGATATCTTTCCATTAACAGAAGAAACTCCGGTGCGTATTGAACTGTGGGGGGATGAGATTGATTCTATCCGCAATTTTGATGCTGAGAGTCAGCGTTCCATAGAGAATCTGGAGGAGATCACCGTCTATCCGGCTTCTGAGTTGATTTTGGATAGAAAGCACCGGGAGGCAGGCTGGAAAAAAATTGAAGCGGAAGCTAAAAGGGCACAGCAGATCTTAAGGAAGGATATGAAGACCGAGGAAGCCCACAGAGTGAAAACTCTGGCAGAAGACTGCAGGGATAAACTGATGGATTTTGAGGACGCTTCGAGCATGGACGCGTTCCTGGATTATTTTTACCCCGAGGCAGCTTCCATCTTAGATTGTTTTCCTGAGGACGCCGTAATTTTCCTGGATGAGCCGAACCGTCTGACGGAGGCAGCGGACGCTTCGGAACTGGAATTTCGGGAGAGCATGCAGCATCGTCTGGAGAAAGGTTACGTTTTGGCGGGACAGACGAATCTTTTGTTCTCCTGCCAACAGATGATCGGGCGGCTTAGCGGAAGAAACTGTGTAGGGCTATGCACGCTGGAAAATGCCCGAGGAGGATGGAAGGTCACAAATAAATATGATATTACCGTGCATGCGGTGAACCCTTATAATAATAGTTTTGATCTGCTGGTAAAGGATCTGCAGCGCTGGAAAAAGGAAGGCTACCGGGTGGTACTGCTGTCCGCGTCCCGGACCAGAGGGAATCGTCTGGCAGAGGATCTGCGGGACAACGGGCTAAGCGCGTTTTACACGGAAGAAGAAGAACGTCTGGTGCAGCCGGGGGAACTTCTGGTGACCTACGGGAATACACATCGGGGTTATGAGTATCCGCTGATTAAATTTGTGGTTATCTCCGAGAGTGATATTTTTGGCCGTGAAAAAAAGAAAAAGAAAAAACGCACCGCCTATGAGGGCCGCAAGATCAACAGTTTTATGGAGCTGTCTCCCGGAGATTATGTGGTGCATGAAAATCACGGGCTGGGAATCTACCGCGGTATTGAGAAGGTGGACGTGGATCATGTGATGAAAGATTACATGAAAATTGAGTATGCTGACGGGAGTAATCTCTATGTGCTGGCGACTCAGTTGGATGTCATTCAGAAATATGCGGACGCTGACGCGAAGAAACCTAAACTGAACAAGTTAGGCTCTCAGGACTGGAACCGTACAAAGACCCGGGTGAGGGGAGCTGTAAAGATCATCGCCCAGGAACTGGTAGATCTGTATGCAGCGAGACAACAGAAAGAGGGGTTTGTCTACGGACCGGATACCGTCTGGCAGAAAGAATTTGAGGAAATGTTTCCCTTTGAGGAAACGGAGGATCAGATTCTTGCGATAGAGGCAACGAAAAAGGACATGGAGAGCCCCAAGATCATGGATCGTCTGATCTGCGGGGATGTGGGATACGGCAAGACAGAGATTGCGATCCGGGCTGCGTTCAAGGCAGTGCAGGAGGGAAAACAGGTGGCCTATCTGGTGCCCACCACGATTCTGGCCCAGCAGCATTACAACACATTCATCCAGAGAATGAAAGACTTCCCGGTGCGGGTGGATCTGATGTGCCGGTTCCGCACAACAACGGAACAGAAAAAGACGGTGACAGATCTGAAAAAAGGACTGGTGGATATTGTCATCGGTACGCATCGAATTTTATCGAAGGATGTACAGTTCAAGAACCTGGGTCTTCTGGTGATTGACGAGGAACAGCGCTTTGGCGTGACCCACAAGGAAAAGATCAAGCAGATGAAAAAGGATATCGATGTATTAACGTTAACTGCCACGCCGATTCCAAGAACACTGCACATGAGCCTGATCGGTATCCGTGATATGAGCGTGCTGGAGGAAGCCCCCCAGGACCGGCAGCCGATTCAGACTTTTGTTATGGAATACAACGAGGAAATGGTGCGGGAAGCCATCAGCAGGGAACTGGCTCGGGGAGGCCAGGTTTATTACGTTTACAATCGGGTTAATACCATTGTGGAGATGACGGCCACCATCGAGAAGCTGGTGCCGGAGGCCAGAGTTGCTTTTGCCCACGGGCAGATGAAAGAGCGGGAACTGGAAAGCATCATGTACGATTTCATCAACGGAGATCTGGATGTGTTGGTGACGACCACCATCATCGAGACCGGTCTGGATATTTCCAATGTAAATACTATGATCATTCATGATGCCGATAACATGGGCCTCTCTCAGCTCTATCAGCTCAGGGGCCGCGTGGGCCGTTCCAACCGTACCGCATACGCGTTTCTGATGTACCGCAGGAACAAAATGCTCAAAGAAGTGGCGGAAAAACGGCTGTCTGCGATCCGGGAATTTACGGAACTGGGCAGCGGCTTCAAGATCGCCATGCGGGATCTGGAGATCCGGGGAGCAGGAAATCTCCTGGGGAGCGAGCAGCACGGTCATATGGAAGCTGTTGGCTATGACCTTTATTGCAAGCTGTTGAACGAATCGGTAAAAGAAATCCAGGGCCGCTCCACGGTTCAGGAGAACTATGAGACAGCCATTGATCTGGATGTGGATGCTTTTATTCCGGATCGCTATATCCGCAATGAAGCGCAGAAACTGGATATCTACAAGCGGATCGCGGGAATCACCAGCGAGGAAGAGTATGATGATATGTTGGAAGAGCTGATGGATCGTTTTGGAGAACCCCCAAAATCCGTGCAGAATCTTCTGGCGATAGCCTGGTTGAAGGCCATGGCTCATCAGGTGTATGTGACAGAGCTGACACAGAAAGGCAATGAGATACGTTTCGTACTCTATGAAAAAGCAATGATCGACGCGGCGAAGATTGATGGCTTTGTAAAAGAATACGGGGGAAAGATGCGTTTCATCGTGGACCCTGCCCCGTGTTTCCTTTACAGCAAACCGCGCAAAGGCGGGCGTGATAATGAGGATGTGCTTTTTCTGGTGAGGGAAATATTGGAAAGTATGAAAAAGCTATTGTAAAAAAAGGGTTGCAAGAGCGTGGTAAAAAGGATATAATTGTGGACGAAATATGCCTGAGATATGGAGGAAATTTTTATGAAAACAGGATTGAAAAGAGGATTAGTTCTGGGAATGACTTTCTGCCTGGCAGCATCTTCACTGGCCGGATGCGGAAAAAAGAAAAACCTGGATACTACTGCGGCTATAGCTACGCTGGATGGAGAGGAAATACCGGCAGGCCTGGCGAATTTTTTACTGCGTTACCAGCAGGCAGGCTTTGAGGTATATTATGGCTCATTTTTAAAAGCATATTATGGAGATGTTTGGAATTCTGACCTGACCGGAAGCGGAGAGGCGTACGGTGTGGAATTTAAAGAAGAAGCTATGGAGGAATTGGAGAAGCTGCTTCTGGCTGAGAAACATATGGCGGATTACGGAGTGGAGCTGACGGACGAAGAGAAGGCGGCAATCACGGACGCAGCCAAAGAATTTATTGAGGAGAACAGCGAAGAGACGCTGGAGGTTATGAGCGCTACGCAGGAAACCGTTGAGCGTTTCCTTACCCTTTATGCGATTCAGGCAAAGGTGGAAGTAGGGATGTCCGCTGATGTGGATACAGAGGTTTCCGATGAGGAAGCAGCTCAGAGGACGGTTTCCTTTGTAAGCTTCAGCCAGAAGACGCAGGAAGAGGAAGAAGCGTCTACCGAAGCTGATACGGAAGAAAAGGATACGGAGACGGTCACTGAGGATATTACAGAAGAGTTGACTGAGGAACTGACTTCCGAGGCAGCTGTCACGGAGGAAGATACCGCAAAGACCGG
>CADCMM010000052.1 GCA_902802515.1 uncultured Lachnospiraceae bacterium | reverse complement strand
AACTCTATTTTACCATAAACCAGTGAGGAGATGTTTCATTTTGTAACAAAAAGAATCCTGTATTTATGCGGGTTCTGGTGTTTCGCAAACATCTAATGTAGAGATTGGTGAAAGGAAAGCGGTTTTGACGGAAGAAAAGCGGGAAAAGCTGATGGAGAGCGACCTATACATCTTTATTGGCGATGCTGACAGAAAATCTCCATACATATCACCGTGTTTCGCTACCTATGAAGGTTTTCCATCAATGTTTTTCGCAGTTGGTGAAGATGAAATGCTTCTTGACGATACTCTGGATGTAGTGGAGAAACTGAAAAATGCGAAGGTTTCTGTTATCTGCGAGAGAAAACCGGATATGTTCCATACATACGTTCTGTATAAGAATTTGATGCCGGAGAGCAGAGAATCCTTTTTTGAGATGAAACGTTTTGTGCAGGAAGCTTTAAGATAAAAATGAACAGATTGTAAAAGCCTTGGGGCAGCAAAAAAAGTTGTCCTTTATCTCTTGATAATACCGTAACAGAGTTATGTGGGTGATAGGTTGAGCAAAGACGAAAAGGCGACAAGGGATCGGATTCACGAAATAGCCACGTCTGAGTTTCTGGACCAGGGCTTCCGAGACGCATCCCTCCGGAACAGATATCCGTCTTCTGGTCGTTGGTGGCGCCGGAAGTTTATATGTTAATCCGGAGCACACCGCAGTTGTCAGTGACGGCGCTGATTTCCCGGCTATGTTCCTTCCCCTTGCAAAGGCACAGGGCGAAGACAAAGTGGGCTTTTGACCCTTACATCATTATATTATTGAAAGCAAGCTTTCAATAATCAGGTATTACAAGCAGGAGAGCGCTATGCGTCCAGTGGACGCATGTTAAGCACGGACCGTCGCACGACATCCGGGGGATGTCGGTTCTGCGACGACCATAGTGAAACGAAGACAACGGAGTGGAGAAGAATCAATGCAGATTACAAGTAAATTTACAATAGCAGTGCATATTATCACCGCCATAGATTATTTCAAAGATCATGAGAAGGTAACGAGTAATTTTCTCGCCGGTAGCGTGGGGGGGGGTAAATCCCGTTATTGTCCGAAATGTTATGGGCAACCTGAAGGAAGCCGGGATCATTGATATCAGTCAGGGCAAAAGCGGAATAACCCTGGCAAAATCGCTTGATAATATCACTTTCTTTGATGTATATAAGGCGGTTGACAGTGTTAGTGAAGAAGGTATTTTCCATTTCCATGAGAATCCGAACGCGAATTGTCCGGTTGGAAGGAACATTCATAGAGCCGTTGACGGGAAGCTGCTGAAGGTGCAGCAGGCTATGGAAACTGAGATGAAACAGATCACTCTTTCTGATGTTGCAGAAGACACGCGCAAGGAGATTCTGAGCGAAACAACATAAGAGGCATTTAAGAATGATGTGAAGGTCTTCGGAGATATTTTTCGGAAACTTTTTAAGAAAGGCGGGAAGAATGAAAGCGGTGGATTATCTGGCATATATTTCAAACGTCATTCATACAACTGTCGTAGCTACAGTAGACGATGACGGACTTCCGGTTACGGCTGCGATAGATATGATGGACAGCGATGAGGATGGATTATACTTTCTCACGGCAAAGGGAAAGAATTTCTATGACCGCCTGATCAAAAGAGGATATCTGGCGCTGACGGCCATGAAAGGTGAAGATACCATGAGCAGCATAGCGATATCCATGCGGGGTATGGTCAGAGAACTTGGATTCGATAAGATACCGGAGCTGTTTGAGAAGAATCCGTACATGCATGAGATTTATCCGACTGAAGAATCCATGCATGCACTTACAGTATTTCAGATCTATGAGGGGACAGGTGAATACTTTGATCTGTCAAAGAAACCGATTGAGAGAGCAAGCTTTGCTTTCGGCGGTGAAGAAAAGAAAGAACAGGGGTATTTCATCACGGATGCCTGTATTGGATGTGGATCGTGTGCGGCGGTATGCCCGCAGAACTGCATCATCCAGGATGAGGTGCCATTTGTGATAAAGCAGGAGAACTGTTTGCACTGCGGGAACTGTATGTCGGCTTGTCCGGTGGGAGCAGTGGAGAGAAGGTGATGGAAATGGTTGCGAAGCGTTTCGGAATCAGAGATTTCATGAGGGTCTGAATGTGTTGTGCTTGGAGTTAGGCGTTGGAGTCAATGCGCCTGTTATAGTGAAATATTCATTCTGGCAGATGACAATGGCTAATGAAAATGCCGTGTATGCTTGCCTGAATTATGGAGAAGCATTCTGCCCGGGAGAGATAGAGGACAGGGCAATCTGCATCGATGGGGATATTGGGGAAATATTGGATGCTGTGAAATGAACCAATCAGTCCTGATTATTGCTGTCAATGGGGATTCTGCAGCACATTTCCGCGCACGGCATTGAACAGAGAACGGTAGGCTTTCTGCTCGGATGTGAGGCATGTCAGATAGTATGATGCATGGGCGGTTTCATCCTCTATGGGAATGGAGATCCGTCCCGGTGCCTCATAGCCGCGTGAAAGGAAACGGTCAGAGTTGAACAGAGGAAGTTTGGAAGCCTGCACCAGCTCGTTGAAAGCATCAAAGCTGTCCTGTACCAGCAGATCCTCCGGAGATAATTCCTTGCGGCATATTTCCATCCAGAAACCGACATTACGATCCATTAAAATGCGTAATCCTTTGATATCCTCGAAGGTTACGCTTTTTTTCTTTGCCAGCTTATGGTCCTCGGGAACGGAAAAATAAAGCTGTTCCTCCATAAATCTCTGGCAGAAAAGAGCATTCTCGTCGGCATAATGGTGGAGAATGACAAGCTGATAGCTGCGGTTCTTAAGACCTGTGATCAGCTTCTCATCGTCGGTCACAATCTCAGTGGATATGGTCTTGCCGGGTAAACGCTCCTGAAGGGTGGAAATGATGTCATTGATGGGCAGGGGAGCACATGATCCTACATATACTGTCCGAAGCGATCTGTCAAAGGAAATGACATGATCGATCATCTCCTGATTGGCATCCAGCGCACGTCTTGCATACTCTGCCGCGATCTTTCCGGTCTCATTCAGGGCAATCTTGCTGTTCTCCCGGTGAAAAAGCGACACGCCAAGGACATCCTCCAGTTTCTTCATTGAACGGGTGAGGGATGGCTGTGATATATGTAAGCCTTCCGAAGCTTTGGAAAGAGTTCCATGCTCTGCAAAGGCAACAAACTGTTCCAGGAGATAATTTTCTACCATATTTCTGCTCCTATCTGCCGGAAAACGGCTATATTATGCATGGTACAACAGGCACAAGTGCCTGTCGTCACGTAGCGTCGCCAAATATCCATGCAAGCATGGCTACTTGACCCGTGCTCTCGTGGTATACGTGATACGTATATGAGTATAGCCAAAAAGCATTGGACTTGCAAGATAAATATGAATAAAATGAACTCATAGAACAAAGACAGGCGATAACTGAAGCGAATAAAGGCGTATAGCGAAAGGAGATTAATTATGGAATACTTCACACTCAACAATGGTTACAAGATGCCTATGGCAGGAATCGGAACATTTATGATCAGCCCGGCTGATGCAGAGGTGGCTGTGGAAAGTGCTCTTGCGAGCGGTGCAAGACTCATCGATACGGCAAATGCATACATGAATGAGAGCGCGACCGGAAGAGGTATCAAAAAGAGCGGCGTGCCGAGAGAGGAAATCTTCCTGGTATCCAAGCTCTGGCCTACTGTATATGAGAAGGAAACAGCTGTGGATGAGATGCTTAAGCGCCTTGATACAGACTATGTGGATGTACTTTTCCTCCATCAGCCTACGGATAACTGGCGCGAAGGATATAAGAATATCGAAAAGGCAGTTAAGGAAGGAAAGGTAAGATCCATCGGGCTTTCCAACTTCTCTGCAGAAGAGGTTCAGGAAGCCATCGATACGATGGAGATCAAACCCCAGTTGGTGCAGGTTGAGGCACATCCGTATTATCCCCAGACTGAGCTTAAGAAGAAACTGGCGGAGACAAAGATGGGACTTATGGCATGGTCGCCAATAGGACATGGAGATAAGAATCTCATCAATGAGCCTGTGTTTACAGAGCTTGCTAAGAAGTACGGTAAGTCCAACGTGCAGATCATCCTTCGCTGGCATGTACAGAGCGGCAATGTGGTATTCCCGGGCTCCAGGAATCCTGACCACATCAAGGATAATTTCGACATCTTTGATTTCACACTGACAGAAGATGAGATGGCTGAAATTGCAAAAGTTGACAAGAACGTGCGTTACTACAATGCAACACCGGAGCTGGTGGCATCCTATAAGACTATGGAGCTGAAAGAGGATATTTAAGGAACGGTGAATGATATGGCAAAAGAATTAGTGCTTTATTTTTCGGTATATGGTACAGCAAAGATCGTAGCGGAAGAGATTGCAAAGCAGACGGGGGCTGATATCCGTGAGATCGTCCCGGAGGTGTCTTATGACGGGAACCGGGATCACTATAATTCACTCCTTCGTGTGGCTCAGAAGGAACACGATACGGATGCCAGACCTGCAATTAAGGAAGAGCTGCCCATAGCTGACTATGACCGCATATACATCGGCTATCCTATGTGGTGCTACACCTTCCCGATGATCATCTATACACTGTTTGATCAGTATGATTTTGCAGGGAAGACCATCATCCCTTTTAATACCCATATGGGCTCAAGGGATGGCGGAACCTATCAGACGATAAGGGAGCTGGCACCGAAAGCAACCGTCCTTGAGGGACTTACGGTAGAGATGAGCGATGCAGAGAACGGTCCTGCAGATGCAGTGGCTAAGTGGCTTAAGAGCCTTGATTTATAAACGAAGATGGAGAATCTGATCATGCAGAATGTAGAAAATAAAGTAATCATAATCACCGGTGCTTCATCAGGTATCGGAGAAGAGACAGCAAAGGTGCTGGCGAAGAACGGAGCAAAGGTTGTTCTTTCTGCAAGGCGTGAGGACAGGCTTAAGGAACTGGCTGATGAGATCGGTGAGAATGCGGTATATATGAAATCCGATGTGGTAAATGCAGATGAAATGAAGGCGCTTGTAGCACTTGCCAAAGAAAAATTCGGCAAGGTGGATGCAGTATTCGCCAACGCCGGGATTATGCCTGCCGGAAATATGTCTGAGATGAAAACGGATGACTGGAACCGGATGGTGGATATCAACATCAAAGGCGTGCTGAATACGATGGCGGCGCTTCTTCCGGAGTTTTGTGCACAGAAAAGCGGACATATCATCATCACATCTTCAAGAGCTGGAACCATGTCCGTTCCGGGCAATGCGGTCTACTGTGGGACAAAGCATTTCGTAAGAGCAATGCTGGATTCCTTCCATACAGAATCCATCCAGGAAGGCACAAATATCCGCACAACAACTATTTATCCCGGAGCGATCAAGACAGAGCTTTTGAATCAGGTTGCAGAATCCAAGGCAAAGGAAATGGTATCCCAGTTCTATGAGAACGTCGGGTTGTCACCTGAGGTAATCGCAAATGCGGTATTGTACGCAATCTCTCAGCCAGATAATGTTGATGTATCAGATCTGGTTGTAAGACCTACGATGGAGTAATGAACTACGGAAGGGCAGGGGTAATTATGCTCCTGCCTTATCGATATAGGAGGAAAAGAGAAAAACAAAAACGGCAGGATACCAGAGAAGATTGAACTGATTCCGGATGAATACAGAGAACCGGCAGAGCATCCGGGCACTCTCAACAGGCTCAACTATCAGACGCGGGAATATGTCTTTTATCTGAGCCACGGCGGCTGGAGCAATGAGACAACCATCATGGGACCGGATGATTTTGCTTCAAGTGCAAAAACTATTGCATAATATTAGGAGGAATTATATAATTTAAAAGATCAATAATACAGATTATTATTGCCTGAAAGGTTTGACTATGAAAAGAAGAATCCTTTTTTCAACAACACAGACAATCATGCTTGCATTTCTTTTTGCTATTTTTATTGGAAGCGTACTGCTTGCCCTTCCAATCAGCTCTTCTGATGGTCTGTCTGTTCCCTTTATTGATGCGTTATTTACTTCTACAACTTCTGTATGTGTCACCGGCTTGGTAACAGTCCCAACCTGTTCAACATGGAGTATGTTCGGGCAGGCTATAATATTGTTGCTGATACAAATAGGCGGACTGGGTGTGGTTACTTTTATGGCGGCTATTATGATCAGCTTTCACCGCAGGATCGGTATCGGGAACAGAATGCTCATCCAGGATGCATTTAATCTTAATACATTGTCAGGGATGGTCAGATTTGTCAAAAATGTGTTAATTGGGACATTTATTGTAGAAGGCATAGGTGCCCTGCTTTATATGACTGCTTTTATACCGGAATTTGGTGTAAAGGGGATTTGGATCTCAATTTTTAACTCCATTTCCGCCTTTTGTAATGCAGGAATTGATATTATATCCGAAAACAGTTTATGCAACTATGCATTAAATCCTACGGTTAATGCCACAACTTGTATATTAATCGTATTAGGCGGCATCGGCTATATTGTATGGTGGGATGTTCTCAGTATAATGAAAAACTCCCGCGATCATAAATTAAAGCGTTTACATAAACTGACATTCCACAGTAAAATCGCACTTTCAACGACAGTCCTGCTTATTTTCGCCGGATCTCTTCTGTTTTTTATTTTTGAATATGATAATCCCATGACAATAAAAGGATATTCGTTACCACAGAAAATCATGGCTGCTTTATTCCAATCGGTAACCACCAGAACTGCGGGGTTTGCAACAATTCCTCAGCAGAATCTGACAAACGCATCCTCCATTGTCTCGTTATTGCTCATGTTTATCGGGGGATCTCCCACCGGCACAGCAGGAGGAATAAAAACGGTAACCATCGCCGTATTGCTTGCATCTGCATTTTCAACAATAACAAACAGAGAAGATGTCGCTTTATTTCAAAGAACTATTCCAAAGCATGCGGTCAGTAAAGCTGTTGCTGTCGTAAGTGTTTCATTCATAATCATGTTTACAGCGACCGTTTTTTTAGAAGTATTTACAAAAGCTGATGTTTTAGATGTCCTTTATGAGACAGTCAGTGCAACTGCAACGGTAGGCTTGACCAGAGATTTTACTTCCACACTGAATATATGGGGGAAACTTGTTATCATCATAACGATGTATTTAGGAAGGGTTGGTCCTATTTCATTGTTTATAGCGCTCAATACTAAAAAAGAAAAAAGAAACATCATTAAAAATCCCACGGAACAAATTAGTGTAGGTTAAATGAGGAAAGGATTTGTTATGAGTATAAATCAATCATTCGCCATATTTGGACTTGGCAGATACGGAAAAGCAGTAGCAAAAGAACTTGTTAAAAATGGAGTTGAAGTACTTGCTGTTGATATAGATGATGACATTGTGAATTCTGCAATTTCCGAAATCCCCTATTGTAAATGTGCGGATATTACTGATGCGGAAGTCATCAGGCAATTAGGCATTGCCAATATAGATGTTGTCATCATCTCCATGGCAAACAACTTAGAAGCAAGTGTAATGGCTACTATGTTGTGCAAGGAAATGGGTGTAAAAACGGTAATTGCAAAGTGTTCCAGCGAGATGAATTGTAAAATACTCAGCAAGGTGGGAGCAGATCGCGTTGTATTTCCGGAAAATGAGTCAGGTATCAGACTTGCAAAAAATCTGTTAAGTTCAAGTTTTATGGATATTATTGAACTCTCAAAGGATGTGTCAATGGTAGAACTTGATGTCAGACCGGAATGGAATGGAAAAAATCTTATGGAATTAAATCTCAGACAAAAATTTTCCATTAATGTCGTAGCCATTATCCAAGATAAAAAAATCATTACAAGTATTGATCCGGCAGAACCCTTAAATACAACCATGAGACTTATTGTTATCGCAAACATTAGCAAATTAAAAAAGCTTAAATGAAGGAATATATGAAAAATAGAAAATACCAGCTTGACACAAAAGAAAATGAATTGTTTATGAAAGAACTTCGGGAGGACTTACTCCGCTTTGGTCATCGGTTCCCGGCGCCGGGAGGAGGTTCCTATTATCTTGGAGATGACGGAAGTCCGTGGAAGGACAGAAATATTGAGACGTGGATCACATGCCGTATGGCTCATGTTTACAGCATAGGCGCGCTTCTTGGGCATGATGGGAGCAGGGAATTGGCCGGAGAAGCTTTGAGCGGGCTTAATGGAAAATTAAAAGATCAGAAGAATGGCGGGTGGTATGCCGGGGTGACTCCTTTCGGAGAAATAGTGCCCGAAAAACAATGCTATGCGCACGCATTTGTTATCCTGGCAGCTGCATCCGGAATTCTTGCGGGAATAGACGGATCACACGAATTACTTGATGACTCCCTGGAGATTTATGATCGTTATTTTTGGAATGAAGAAGAGGGGCTTGCCTGTGATACCTGGAACACGGAGTTTACCGTGATGGATGATTACAGGGGGATAAATGCCAACATGCATACGGTAGAAGCGTTCCTCGCGGTGGCAGACGTGACAGGAAAAGACAATTACCGGATGCGGGCCGGCAGAATCATTGATCGGGTGATCGGATGGGCCAGGGACAACAACTGGAGGATCCCGGAACATTTTACGAAAGACTGGATCCCGGATCTGGAATGCAATAAAGATCATCCGGATGATCCGTTTAAACCGTATGGGGCTACCCCCGGTCATGGAATAGAATGGGCCAGATTGATCACTCAGTGGGCCTTGTCCGCCTATGGTCAGGAAGGAACGGATACAAAAACATGCTCAGAATATATCTGCGCGGCATGTGAACTGTATCACAGGGCAATTACTGATGGGTGGAACGCGGATGGCGAACCGGGAATCGTATATACGACGGATTGGAATGGGGAACCTGTTGTTCACGACCGGATGCACTGGACCCTGGCCGAAGCCATCAACACATCAGCAGTTTTATACCGTGTAACAGGGGAACAAGAATATGCGGATGATTTTGAATGTTTTCTGGTTTATCTGGATGATAAAGTGCGTGACCGGGTCTATGGTTCCTGGATCCATCAGATGGATGATCACAACCGCATGATCGGGACGGTCTGGCCCGGAAAGTCCGATATTTATCACGCGCTTCAGGCGACGTTGATCCCGTACTGTAAACCGGAGCTCTCTGTGGCCGCTGCAGTTTATAAAATGTCGGCGAATTCTGTCTGATCCTGTATATACCTGAATGGAGCATACATAATACAATGAATATATTGAATCTGGAAAATATCACAAAGACCTATATGTCCAAAACAGTTTTGGACGATGTGTGCATTGGAATAGATGACTCTGATAAAGTCGGGGTTGTCGGTTCAAATGGGACAGGAAAATCTACACTGCTTTCCATCGCGGCGGGAGGAGTGGAGCCGGACGCAGGAAAGGTGATCATGGGCAAAGACGTGCGGATTTCCTATTTACCTCAGAATCCCCGGTTTGATATGGAAAAGACCTTGCTGGAGAATATTGCTGATACGATTTATGCAGGGGGCGACCACTGGGACAAGATGGGTGAGATCAAGGCGAAACTGGCGAAGTTTGGTATTGACGATCCGAATTGTAATCCGTCTGTTTTATCCGGCGGACAGAAAAAACGCGCGGCGCTGGTGGCGGCGATCATGACGCCCTCGGATCTGCTGATCCTGGATGAGCCGACGAACCATCTGGACGCGGAGATGATCGAGTGGCTGGAAGACTTTCTTCGTAAATATAGAGGAGCGGTGCTGATGGTCACCCATGACCGGTATTTTTTAGACGAGGTGACAAATCAGATCATCGAGCTGGATAAGGGCAAGGCTTATCGCTGCGCGGCCAATTATTCCGGCTTTCTGGAGCTGAAAGCGCAGCGCCTTGACTATGAGCGGGCCGCCGAGCGGAAGGCTGCGGCGCTCTATCGAAAGGATCTGGCATGGATACAGCGGGGCGCCAGGGCGCGCTCCACAAAACAGAAGGCTCATATCAGGCGTTTTGAGGAGCTGCGCGATCGGAAACGTCCGGAGGAAGAACGGAATGTGGAGCTTAGCTCTCTGCCGTCCAGAATGGGGAATAAAACAATTATTCTGGAGGATATCTCCAAGAGATACGGGGATCGGCAGCTGTTTGAACATTTCACATATACCTTTCAGAAACTGGACAGGATTGGTATCATCGGGCCAAATGGCTGTGGGAAATCAACTCTGCTGAAATGTATTGTGGGAGACGTGCTCCCGGACAGCGGCAGTATCGAGACTGGACAGACCATAGAGATCGGCTATTTCAGTCAGGAATACGATGCGCAGGCACAAACGCAAAAAGACACGACAAACGCAAGAGCAGCACTGGACGAAAACGTGCGCGTGATCGATTATATCAGGGAGACCGCGGAATATATCAGGACGGCAGAAGGACAGATGTCTGCCTCGGTGATGTGCGAGCGGTTCCTCTTTGATTCTAATATGCAGTATGCTCCCATCAGCAAGCTGTCTGGCGGGGAAAAGAGAAGGTTGTATCTGCTGAAAGTACTCATGGGGGCGCCCAATGTGATCGTCCTGGATGAACCAACCAATGATCTGGATATTCAGACTCTTCGCATCCTTGAGGATTATCTGGACATGTTTGCGGGAATTGTGATCACAGTCTCCCACGACCGGTATTTTCTGGACCGGGTTGTTACCAGAATATTTTCCTTTGAGCCGGATGGCGGACTGCTTCAAAGTGAGGGCGGCTATTCAGATTATTTGGAGCATAAAAGTCAACTTGATTCGTGTTTGGAGAAAAAGAACGTATCGAAAGAAGGAGAAGCGGCGGGCAGGAAAAATTACCGTGCGCACCGGGAAAAGACAAGGCTTTCCTTCAAGGAGCAGAGGGAGTACGAGAGTATAGAGGCCGAGATTGAAGAATTGGAAAACCGCGGAAGTGAGCTTGAGGAAGCAATTGCCGCGGCCACAACGGATTATTCCCGTTTGATAGATCTGACCAGGGAGAAGGAAGAAGTGGAAACTCAAATAGAACAAAAACTGGAGCGTTTTCTGGAACTGCAGGAGATGGTTGATCGATATTCGCAATGATGCCTGCCTATAACAAGTATTTCCCGGAAATGATATTCTTTTTGCAGGCGCTGATCTTTGCCCATTCGCAGTCACCACAGATGTCGTCCATGCGCTGCGCTGTCATGGTTTGATGGATTTGGCGGATCACATCCTGGTAGCGATAGGTTTTTTCCTCAAGACCATAATACTCTACTACTTTGCGATCAAATCGCCGCACTTTTTCTTCTGTCTCACAGCATTTCTGGTCCACTGCGTGGGGACAGACCTGGCAGAGGATATCATTTCCGAAAATCAATGTTACCTCCGCATCGGGATCGGTGCGGAGTTTTTCTGTCACAGCATTCATATTCTGCACATAAATATCGTTATAACCATGCCCGCTGTAGCCCTGACTGCAGAGCAGATGATGCGGGCGAAACAAAATTTTATCAATTTTCTGCATACAAGGTATTCCCCGAAGATGTTTCTAACAGTCCGGCCTTGATCAATGTTTTCTTTAAAAGAAGGCCAAGGATCTCAGCCAGAACGATCTTAATGATGGCAGTAGGAATGAACGGAATCACGCAGGCTGCAAGCGTGCCGGCGAGATCCATTTTTGTCAGTGCCATAAACATGATACTGCCTACGGCATAATTGGCGGCTGCTCCGACAACCAGACCAATGGCTGTCATTATGTAATTATTCTTCTTACTGAACATACCCGCGCACCAGGCCATGATCGGGAAGGAGAGCAGGAACCCTCCTGTCATGCCTGCCAGTTTGCTGATGCCTCCGGAAAAGCCTGCGAATACGGGTAGACCAACTGCGCCCAGCAGCAGATAGACAATGGTAGCGATGGTTCCCCGCCTTGCGCCTAAAACAATACCGGCGATGGGAATGATCAGTGTCTGCAGTGTCATGGGTACGCCCCCCGGAAGCGGAATTTCGAACTGGGAACATACGATGATCAGGGTGGCGAACAGTGCGATGTAGCAAAGATCCTGCACCATATTGTGATTCATGTTGTTTTTCATTTTGCGGATACTCCTTTTATAAAGTTTATGAACGATTCGTTCATGGATTATTTTAGTAAAGGATCAAATAATTGTCAACTATATTTTAAAATAAGTAAACAATTACAGCGGATTTAAAAATATGAGATAGAGATTTTTTGATGAAGACAACAATGACTTAGCGTCGGGCATAGAATAGGGAAACAATGAATGAATCAGCGTATTCTTAGAAAACCGTAACCATTGAATGATTTATTTGTACTGCAAAGTAATAAAAACTTCATAAAATAAAATAAACCTGAATTATTCATGACGATAGAATCCTGACCAGATTCCTCGTCAAGCTGTTTTGAAATTGACATCTCAGAAGAAAAACTGAAATAGGGAACCACAAAA
>CADCMM010000051.1 GCA_902802515.1 uncultured Lachnospiraceae bacterium | reverse complement strand
AAAGTACTGATTTTGCAGACATAGGAGCTGTGGGGTCGGTGCTTTTTTCTTATGTCTGAAAAAGCCAGTATTTATGCGCCTTTGCGGGCTTTTGTCTGTGTGTCTGAAATAGATAAAACGATTGTAATTCTTTCCCTAAATCACTGACGTTGAACATTTGTTCTGATTACAAGTGATTACAACTTTTTTAGCTCAATGTTTCTCATGGCATAACTGTCATATATGGCATCTTCAATGGCTGCATCCGATAAGTTAAACCAATTCTGCATCAGATACATACGCAGCATGGTTTCAATTCCTCTGGGAGGACGACCACGTTTGCCAGATGGATAATGCATTTTTATCAGATCAATCCATTGCTCCCAGGGAATGATCTGATCCATAGATTCAAGGAATTCTTCCCGCTTGGTTTTCTTCCTGCGGTTGGAATATTCGATATCGCTGAAAGTCTGTTGTTTCATATGACTGTACCCGCCTTTCGTGATATCTCTATTTTACTATATTTAGCGGGTATAGTCAGCCGAAACGTCTGATTAAATCAACATTTCCCTAAGATTTGGTGGTTGTTCTGATGAGATCTGACACAGAAAAGAACAAGAAAAGTGTGACTGCAAAATATTATATTCAGGTAATGGTTTTTTCGGGTAGTGTCTGGTATAATAGAGATAATCAGAGAATTGGGAGGAAGCAAAAATGATGTATCCATTTATGACGCTGAGTGACGGAACAGAAGTTGTTCACTCAGAAACATATACAAGTAATGGCAAGGAGCAAGTACGGGTATATTTTGAAAAGCCTGTTTATGGTGGTTTCCATTCTGCCTACTGTTATCTGCCTGAATATAAGTGGGATCAGGTGGAAGGCTTTAGTTCCGAGGAAATTCAAAATTATCAAGAGTATTTGGAGTCCGTTGCTCATATAGTGATTGAATTAGCCAGAGAGGGAGGCTTCGCCAATGCCGCAAATTTTTAAAGTAGGTGGATATTTGGTATATTTCTGGACAAACGAGAATGATCCGATTGAGCCGATCCACGTACACATCGCAGAAGGGGTACCAACGCCAAACGCGACCAAGCTGTGGATAACCAAAACAGGGAAATGTTTGAAGGCAAATAATAATTCACATATTCCAAATCACCAGTTGCGGGTATTGATGAAAGTTATCGAAGCCAGACATGAGGAAATTATTTCAAAGTGGTATTCATACTTTGGGCGCATTGACTACTATTGTTAATGTGCATTTTTAACGAATTAATAGTAAGTCGTCCTTGCAAAATGAAAGCTGTGAGGAAACAAATACAGAACAAGAGAGCGGATCTGGAAAACAAAGAATGACAGAAACTTGTTTGATAAAGGTTCCTGCCATTCCTGAATACAGTATTTACCGGATTGTTTACCGGGTATTACTTTTTATTACCTATTATTTCAGACCAAAGCTGAAAGGCTTGCTTGTGTCCATGCATTTTTTATTTTTGAATCTTCAGTGCGATATTCGCTCCACATATTATAAATTTTCTGTATTTCATTCATGGTTAATCCTCCTAGATGTATTTCAGATACATCAGGTTCGGGCCCCTGAAGGCGCATTGAAAGTACTGATTTTGCAGACATAGGAGCTGTGGGGTCGGTGCTTTTTTTGTGCAAACATATAACACGGAGTTTTGCGGCATTGGGTATTTACTGGCAATTCTCGTTTCATGGCTGCTCTTCGTGGCTCAAAATACCGCCCTATCCCAAACCTATCCCTTAAATATGACCAAACCACCCATAACCCGTCTTGTATCTCGCAGCCGTTTGTCATAATCTTAAGTAGGAGGCTTTCTGGTCAGAATGGAATGATCAGCAGACGCAGTCAATACAAAGAAAACAGGAGGAGCAATTCCATGAAAAACCATTATCGCTTAACAAATGCGTGTATTCGCTGGATTACACAATGTGCAATCATACTCGTTGCTGTTGTTGGCATCACCCTATCTACACCCGGAACGGCCTTTGCCAAAACTCAGGTGCACAAGATAAAAACCGCTGCTGACTGGAAGAACATCTCAAAGTATAAAGGCGGATCTTTCAAACTGACGAAGAACATCAGACTGAGTAAAACCAGTCAGTATCTGAGGATCACGAAGAATTGCAAATATACCATAGACCTGAATGGACATAAGGTTTATACCACCTATTCGGGAACCCAGTTGCGCAGCGTCTGTCCTCTCACGATTGAGAAGGGTACGGTTATTCTGAAATCGTCGAAGAAAAATAAAGGCGTTTTGTATTCAACGGAAACCGCCGCGGTCACAGTCGGCGGAAAGTCAAAATTTTACGTGGAGAGCGGTATGATCGTCAATGACGCCGTGGAGTTCCGGTCCAACATGCCAAGCGGCATTTTCCTTACTGATAAAGCAAGATGCTACTTACAGGGTTCCAGCAAAGTTCAGAGCATAGGCAACGGAGTTTCTATGATGGGAAGTTCCAGATTGTATCTTACCGGGCATCCTATGATACGGGCCGGGGCCAATAATTTTACAGGTATGTTTACCCATTATGGCAGCGGCATTAATATAATGACGCCCACTTGTAAGTTGTCCCTGAAAGGGGGCAGCATCGGCACAAAGGCTTCTCCCGATATCACTACAACCACTATTACTGGCACATATAATTTTGTTCAGTCTGGAGATTACCCGGTCTATGATAAAAACGGAAAATCCCTTACTACCGCAAACGGCTACAAGTATGTTGATGCGAGAAAAAATACCGTATCTATTACAAGTTCTTTTGACATGTTCAATCTCTCGCCTCAGATGGCCGCAATTTTAGGCATAAATACAGATAAGAGACTTACTACTTCTGTCAAAAGTTCCGACGGCTATTATACAATCTATATTGTAAAGAAATAATGGGAGACGTGCATTATGACGTTTCTGGCTCTGCGGCGATCTATGATGGATTAGGGAAACGCTGATTAATGCGTTTCCCATGCCGGATTTCCGCTGCGAAGCAGCAATTTCTCCTGGAAATCCGTGCGATCCACCGGAGGTTTTTAAAGGGGCTGTTGCAAAATACTGGCTAATAGATACACGGAACCCCTTACCTGTATTTTGCAACAGTCCCCTTAGATGAATCACGGTACAGCACCTCTTTTAAAGTGCCTGCCTTATCCCGGTATTTCTCATTGTTTTTATACAGATTTTCTAAATACGCTCCCGGCTGGCCCTGGGAGCGTTTTTGTATCTCTTCCAGTTTCAGGTCATCCGCCTCAAAGATTAAAATATTCCTGGCAATCTCCGGGGTCTGCTCCAGCCACCTGAATACTTCCTGCAGCAAGGTCTCATTGTCCCGCAGCGTTTTTCCCAGCAGAACCGCTTTCACCTGACTGTAGTCCATATATTTGTCCTGTAAGTTCCGAACCCTTTGCAGCGCCTCCTCTACACAGGCTCCATAAACCATAGTTATTTTATCATTGTCGACCTCCCATTCACGGTCAACATCCTCCAAAAGTTCTTTCTCATCCAGACTGCTCTTATCTGCTTCCTCCTCCGTGCCCCCAGCGATGTAGGACCAGCCGCAGGTAAAGATCAGCCCATCATCCTTCGCATCCACTTCCAGTGCCAGAGGAAACCGGCGTTCCTCCAGTTCCCGGGCAGTGCACCCGGTCAGAAAAATCACACATGTCAGCAATACCTGACTGTAAACTATCCAATTCTGCTTCGTTCTTGTCATTGAAGTCTCCCGCTTTCTTGTCCAATATGTCTGCTCTTCGTTTGTGGTTTCGTGTACGCTCCGCGAGCAGCAAAATTCCCACAAATAAAACCATCCCCGGAACGCAGATCAAAAAGCTGATCCTTCTATACCAGGTAAATACGGTCTGCCCGTCCATCCGGCTCAGAAACACCGCCAACAGATAGGTGAGCGCTACAGCGCCGCATTGTGCCGGTTTTCGTTTCATTCCCAGAGTTTCTCCCGCAGTGCTCACATAGTAGATGCCGGTGCCCGCCGACAAAAACATGGCAAACAATAACAGTCCCACCAGCAGCACATCCCAGCGCTGGAGGAAAACCCCCTGCAGATTCGTGGAACTCATCACCGTGATCACCGGCCACTCCAAACGCGCCATACCTTCCTGTCCAAAAAGGCCGTAGCCGATCAGAAATGTGATTATCAGCACAAAAGCAACCATAGCCAGCGCTTTTCCGCCAGCGCCCCGCAAAGATTTTGCTCTTTCTTGTTTCCCGCCCTCTGTCACAACCTGGGGAAACGCCAGAGGCAGCGCGCCGACACCGCCGAAGGAAGCAAACACGATGGCGCTAAAGGACATCAACCCTCCTGCGTCTATACCGCCTCCTGCCAAAAGATGGTGGGGCCGAACTCCCGGCAGAGCAAACAAAAGCAAAAACAAAAATGCCCACCAGATCAGGAACGCCAGCAGCTCACTGATCCTCCCCCGCACCTCCATTCCTCCTCTTGCCAGATAATATCCCACGATGGCAGGAAGCGCTATCAAAAGCGGTCCGCTCGTCTCCGGCAAGAGGTAGGTACCGCCGATCCTCCCGCACAGATACAGCATGATCGCTCCATGGCACAGAAAGTAAACGCCGTAAATCAGATAGAGCAGCAGTGCCGCCCAGCTGCAAAGCCGCTCTTTCACACAGAAAAAAAAGTCCCTCTTCCCTCTGTCCGCCACAGAAACAGCAAGACAGAGAAACAATTCCGACGCCGCGAATCCCGCCACGGTACCTGCCAGTATGGTCCAGGCAGACGCTCCCTGGAAAGAAGCAGGCAGCAGCAGAACGACTTTTCCCAACCAGTCTGTGATCAGCAATGTGTGTAACTGTCTGCTGGAAATTTTTTGATTATCAGAAAACATTTTGGTTCCTCATTTCTTTCTTCTATCTCTTCTGGCGTACACCGGTCTGCGGTTTAGCCTGCGCATAGGCGCCCGAAGCAGCCCATCCGTCCATCGGGAAATGCCGTCTTTCCCTACCGCCGCAAAAGGCATCAGATAGGGAATTCCAAAGCTTCGAAGTCCTGCCAAGTGGATCAGCAAAAGCAGCCATCCCACCACAAACCCGTACAGCCCAAAAAATCCGCAAAGGAAGATCATGCCGTATTTTAAAAGGCGAAACGCCTCGGAAAGTTCTTCGTTCGGAATAGAAAAAGAACCCAATGCCGTCAATGCGTCAATGATCACGATAATGGGGCTGATCAGATTCGCCGTCACTGCTGCCTGGCCGATGATCAGTCCGCCAACGATTCCGATCATATCTCCGATAGGCCCCGGCATACGCAGACCCGCCTCCCGCATCAGTTCAAAGGAGATTTCCAGAAGCAGCACCTCTACCATGGCGGGAAAGGGGACTCCCCGCCTGGCCTGTGCCATGGACAAAATCAGGTTGGTGGGCAAAATCTGAGGGTGAAATCCGGTTACCGCCAAATACAATCCTGGCAGTGAAAAGGCCAGGAACACCGCCAGATAGCGAAGGCATCTCAGCAGGGACGCTATCTCAAAATGCCCATAATAGTCATCCCCCGTCTGAAGCAGGCTGTTCATGGTAGTAGGCAACAACAGTGAAACCGGCGTGTTATCGCACAACAGGAGGATCCTGCCCTCCAGCACCGCTGCCGCTGCCCGATCCGGGCGCTCAGTGGTCTGAAACTGGGGAAATGGAGAATACCAGGTATCCGCCGTCAGCTGCTCCACGATACCGCTGTCCAGTACACTGTCAATAGGTACCTTCCCGATCCGCTCCTTAATCTCCGCCAACAGATTGGGATAAGCCAGATTTTCCATGTAAACCAGCGCAATCAGTGTGTTGGATTGCTGACCCACAAACAGTTCCTCCACTTTCAGGTCTGTAGTACGGATCCTTTTTCGCACCAGCGCAGTATTTACCTTCGCTGATTCGCTGAACGCCTCCTTTGAACCTCGCAGTACTTTCTCGGAATCCGCTTTTACCACGCCCATATCCGGATATCCCTTGCTCCCAATCTTCAGGGCTCGCTCATACCCGTCCAGAAAGAAAATGGCATTGCCCGCCAGCAGAGCTGCCATGCACTCTTCCATGGTCTCCAGTTCCTTTACGTCAGAAATCCCCAGACCATTCTCCTCCACTGCCCGGCGGATCTCTTCCTCATCCAGTTCCCACAGATGGTTCAGCAGCTTGCCGATCACAGAATCCTCCAGCATCATATTGCTGACCGCCGATTCAATGTAGACCACCAGACAGTCTACCTGCTCTTTCACGCCCAGCCGCATAGGCCGCACGATAATGTCATCGCAACCGGCACAAAGCAGTTGAACCGTCACCTGATTTTCTTTCATGCTCCGTGATATCTTTTCCATCTGCACCTCCGTCTGCTATTTATCACGAACGGCATGATACCTCACTGTTCGCGTAAAAAAAGGGATAAGATTATCTCTTATCCCCAGTATTGCCAAATGGCTAAATGGTATTCATATGCAGGCTCTCCATAATGGAAATCTTTTGATGTTCGATGTGTACCCTCACAGCCTCGCTGGCTTTCTCCTCGGAACGTTCTTCCAACGCCCTGCAGATAGCCGTGTGTTCTTCCACCAGATTTGCATGACTGCTCTTGTCCTTCAGATTTTCAAGACGATATCGGTAGATCTGCTCCCGGATATTGTTCAATATCTGGATCAGCCGCCGATTCTCTGTAGCCGCGCTTATAATTTCATGGAACGCCACATCTGCCTGGGCGCAGGCCATCAGATCTTCTTTTTGCAGAGAAGCGGCAAATTTGCCAGCGGCCTTTTTCAGTTCCTGCAGCTGCTCCTGGCTTATGTTCCGGCAGGCTTTCTTTACCGCCAGTTCCTCCAGAGCGGCACGCACTTCCAGAACATCCTCCAGGTCGGATTTCGTAATTTCCGCTACGATCGCGCCCTTTCGCGGGATCATGATGACCAGCCCCTCCTGCTCCAGCATCCGGATAGCCTCTCTCACCGGAGTCCTGCTCACCCCCAACTGCTGGGCCAGATGAATCTCCATCAACCTCTCACCCGGTTGAAGTTTTCCCCGCAGGATTGCCTGACGCAACGTCTGAAATACCACGTCTCTTAAAGGCAGATATTCATTCATCTGCAGCTGGATATCATCTGTCATGGGCGTTCCCTCCAAAAAATTCTGTCAGGTAAACCTGCTTGGCAAGGCTCCCTTTTTTCAATTTTTCATAGGCTTTCCTTGCTTTGCCCCTGTCGTCAAACAGTCCGAATACCGTAGGGCCGCTGCCGCTCATCATGGCATTCACAGCTCCCATCCGTTTGATTTCCTTTTTTATATCTTCGATTACAGGGTAGGCAGGTATCGTCACAGTCTCCAGAACATTTCCCATCCGTGCAGCCATCTCATATAAATCTCCTGCCTGCAGAGCCTCGATCTGCCCGTCAATATCGGGATGAGTCTCCAGTTCATTCGCCCTCAGATTTCCGTAGACAAATTTTGTAGAAACATGGATCTTCGGCTTCGCGATCAGCACATGACAAGCGGGAGGCGCAGGAAGCGGCGTGAGCTTTTCTCCGATCCCCTCTGCCAAGGCAGTACCTCTCATGACGCAGTAGGGCACGTCCGCCCCCAGTTTTACGCCCCGCTCCATCAATTCCTGCTTTGCCAGTCCTAAGTGAAACAGACGGTTAACGCCCACCAGCACCGCCGCTGCATCGGAACTTCCCCCGGCCAGCCCCGCCGCCACCGGAATGTGCTTCTCCAGATTAATAAACAAGCCTTTTTTTATCTGAAACTCTTCCATCAACAGATTCGCAGCCCGATAGACCAGGTTGTCCTCATTCACCGGAAGGAAACTTAAATTTGTCTTCACCCGGATACCCGGCGCCTCTGTCACCGTCAGCTGCACCCGGTCATACAGCCGGATCGTCTGCATGATCATCCTCAGTTCATGATAACCGTCATCCCGTTTTCCCAATACATCCAGTCCAAGATTGATCTTGGCCATGGCCTTTAGCTTTAGTTCCCGCATCTCATACCTCTTTAGACAATATATACCAGCGTTTTCCTATATATGTTTATTGTATACAATATTCAGAAGGGATGCAAGTGGGAATGCATAAACTGACAACAACATTTTTTACGATTTCTGGAACACCCACTATGTAATGACGGCTTGTAAGAAATAATGTCTGCTGAAAACATAGTTTCCTACTTTCACTTTGCTGCGTTACATTTGCCCGGACATCGTTCGCGATAAAAGCGTCTGCTCCTCGTCCGGGCACGTAACTTGCAAAGCTCAGTCAGAAACCGATCGTTTTCATCAGACATTATTTCTTCACAAGCCACTCCGTAACGCTTTGGATTGCGGACAGTATGCTTGTACACAAAAACAATCGTCGCGCGAGTGAGTGCAGATAGGTTTGCAGCAAGGGGAACGAGATAGACGTGTTTTTGTACAAGCATACTGGCTGCAATCCTCTGTAAGGCAGTGGGTGTTCCAGAAATCAAAGATTAGGAAACACCAACGTCACCTTCGTTCCTTTCTCCGGTTCACTTTCCAATTCTACGCCTGCTCCATGAAACTGTGCCCCGTGTTTAACAATAGACAAACCAAGTCCGGTGCCTCCGATTTCCTTTGAATGACTTTTGTCCACCCGGTAAAATCTCTCAAACACTCTCTTTTGATGCTCTTTTGGAATTCCAATACCGGTATCTTCAACAGAAATCTTTGCCTCTGTTTCCGCAGCCGATACTTCTACGGTAACACTGCCCCCTGGTAAATTGTACTTAATCGCATTGTCACAGAGATTATAAAGCATCTCATTCAGCAGCTGCCAGACTCCTTTAACTACCGCATAACTTCCGGTAAGTTTCAATGCAATATTCCGTTTATCTGCCACCGGTCTTAAGCTATCCAGAGTATCTGCTGCCAGATCGTACAGATTTATCTTCTCCCATTCTGCTTGAATACCGTTCTCGTCCAACCGGGACAGCTTGATAATATCGTTTACCAGTGTTATCATCCGCTGAGATTCCCGGTAAATATCACCGGAAAATTCCCTGACCCTCTCTTTAGGCACAACTCCCTGAGCCATCAGCTCGGCAAACCCGCAGATGGAAGCTAATGGGGTTTTCAATTCATGGGAGACATTGGCTGAGAATTCCCGTCTCATCTGTTCCCGTTGTTCCATCTCCTCCTGAATTGTCTGCTTCTGTTCCTGGATACGGCTGATCAGCGGGGATAGTTCAGGATAAATATTCGCGTCAGGATGATCCAGATTGATAGCATTAATAGGATGCACAATCTGTTTGGCTACCCGAAACGCCAGTGTTCCAGAAATCAACAACACCAATACAAATACCAGCAGCATCGGACTGACGGTAATTACTATATAACGCAGTGTACTCAAAGGACGGCAAAGACGCAGTACCGTATTATCCTCACACAGACATGCATAATACATGGTGGTAACACCGCTGCTCTCCGATTTCCGGATCCCCTGACCCTCTCCGCTGTCCATGGCAAGGCGCACTTCAGGGCATGTTCCCTGATTTGCCACAGTGCCGGAAAATTCACTGTCATAAAGCACACTTCCATCCATATCAATCCAGGTAATACGGTTTATATGATCCAGCGAATCCAAATATTCAATTCCGCTTAAACTAAGCCCGTGAACGGCATAAAGTGCCTCTTCCCTGAGGGCTTCATAGGTCTCCTCTCTGGCCTGAGTGTATTGCAGTCCAAAAAAGAGCACGGCGCACATAAGCAATACAGAGACTCCTACCAGAAAGGTACTTCGAAAAATAGTTTTTGTCATGATTCTTCTCCGCTCAGCCGATAGCCAACCCCGCGCACCGTCTGAATATAATTTCCAGCATTTCCCAGCTTCGCCCGCAAAGTCCTGATATGCACGTCCAGCGTCCGGTTCTCCCGCTCCGCGCCAAGCCCCCAGATCCGATCCATAAGCACTTCTCTTGTGAGAACTCGTCCCTGATTTTCTATCAGCAGTAACAGCAGCATAAACTCTTTGTAGGTTAACTGTATCCTTTGTCCTTCCGCCAGTACTTCGTGACGTTCCGGGCAAACGCATAATGTCCCCATGCGATATTCTCCGGAAGAATTTTTCGGTGCTCTCCGCCGCAATCCCGCCCGAACTCTCGCAACCAGCTCCATCATGCCAAAAGGTTTTGAAATGTAGTCATCCGCCCCCGCATCTAATCCCTGAACACGGTCGTATTCTGAATTTTTAGCTGTCAGCATAATGACCGGGATCGCTTCGGTCTTCTCGTTGTCTCTGATACACTGCAAGATAGAAATACCATCCTGCTCCGGAAGCATGATATCCAGCAATATCAGATCCGGTAATTGGTGTTTCATTGCCCTCCAAAAAGACTTTGGTGTTTCAAACCCCTGCGCCGCAAAGCCCTGATTCTCCAACGCATAGATGACCAGTTTTCGAATGCTGTCATCATCTTCCACTAAATAGATCATTTGCCTTACCCTTCTCCCTGCCGGTAATTTATATTTTTTAGATCTCATCTCTACCATCTTAACATAAGGAAATTGTGATGAACAGGGGCAAGACCGTGATTTAACGTAGATTTAACATGAACCGGATGGCAGATTTAACATTGAAACGATACATTAGAAATGAAAGCTACTACGATAACTATCTGGTTGCGGAAAGGAAACTGTTATTATGGAACTCCCACAAATTATATCACTGCTCAGCGGGATTGCACTGTTTCTATTCGGAATGACCCTGATGGGGGACGGTCTGAAACGTGTTTCAGGAAACAAACTGGAACCCATTTTGTTTCGCCTGTCCAATACGCAGCTAAAGGGCGTGCTGCTTGGAACCGGAGTTACAGCGGTAATCCAGTCTTCCTGTGCCACATCCGTTATGGCAGTAGGATTTGTTAATTCCGGTCTGATGAAAGTGCGGCAGGCCATCAGTGTGATACTGGGGGCTATATTGGGTACCAGTATTACCGGATGGGTTATCTGTCTCAGTTATCTCGACTCAGCCTCCGGTATTGGAAGTCTGCTGTCCACGGCAACTCTTACCGGCATTATCTCTGTCGTGGGGATTTTTTTCCGTATATTTTCAAAAGATCAGACCCGGCAGCATATCGGAGATATCCTTATGGGATTTGCAGTTTTAATGTTTGGCATGGGCAACATGAGCAACGCAGTCAGTGAACTTGGAAAACAGGACTGGTTTATGGATACTCTAACCTCCCTGTCCCATCCCCTGCCCGGCATTCTGGTGGGTGCGGCATTTACGGCTCTTCTGCAGTCCGCTTCCGCGGCTGTAGGTATCCTTCAGGCACTTTCTGTCACCGGTCTGCTGACTTTAAATGCATCCCTCCCCCTGCTTATGGGCGTAACGATCGGTGCATCCGTACCGGTCCTGTTATCTGCGCTTGGAGCAAATACCAACGGAAAACGCACTGCTGTAATTTATCCCACTGCCTCCACCATAGGCGTGATAGTCTGCGCATCCCTGTTTTATCTTGCAAATTTCTTTTTTCGGTTTTCCTTTATGGAAATGATCATGACGCCATTTTCTATGGCTCTCGTTAACACAATGCTGCGTCTGGCCATGCTGTGCCTGCTGCTTCCCTTCACCGATGCGCTGGAAGCTCTTGTTACACAGATAATACCGGAAAACAAGTTTTCTGAAAGGGAAGATATTATCATTCACCTGGAAGACCGTTTCATCAATCATCCGGCCCTTGCCATTGAGCAAAGTAAGCGGACCATTACCGCCATGGCGGAACTGGCAAGAGATTCTTTGAAAGCTGCTTTTGGCCTTCTATCCGATTACAGTGAAAACGGATACCAGAGAGTCAAGGCATTGGAAACCAGCGTAGACCGATATGAAGACGCTCTTGGCTCCTACCTGGTAAAACTCACCGGTCAAGAGCTGACAGAGCGCCAGAGCCGGGAAGTTTCAAAATTCCTGCACGCATTGTCGGACTTCGAGCGCATCTCCGACCACGCCCTGAATATTTCTGACAGCGCCAGGGAGATCCACGAAAAACAGGTAACTTTTTCGGAAGACGCATGGCGCGAGCTATCCGTTGTGACAGCCGCTGTCAACGAGGCAGTCTGTCTGACCACTGCTTCCTTTATTGCGGGCGACCTTGCTATGGCAAACAAAGTAGAACCCCTGGAAGAGGTAATTGACAATCTTTGCGACGAACTGAAGCTGCACCATGTAAACCGGCTTCAGCAGGGAAAATGTACCATCCACCAGGGATTCATATTCAACGATCTTCTTACCAGCTTTGAAAGGGCTTCCGACCACTGTTCCAACATCGCGGTAGCCATGATCGAACTGGATTTGGGCTGCTATGATACCCATGAATACCTGGGTAGGATCAAAGAGAAACGGACGCCGGATTTTGACAGGTATTTTGAAGGATATCGGACCCGGTTCGAGCTATGATATCTCATTTAAATCTCAGCATTTCACCCGTTCCAGTTCTTTCATGATGATCAGATGGTCGCCCCGCCGGATCTCCTCGCTTTCCATCTGATTCATATTCATGATTTTTTTCGGTGTGGTGTAATAAGTCCGGGCAATGTCCCAAAGGGTATCGCCATCCTGCACAATATATCCCACAATCCCTGGAAGCTGCTGGAGCTTTTGCAGATCCAGATCCTTCTCCCCGATATCTGCGATGCACTGCTGCCTGTGAGGACGCACCACAAACAGATTCATGTTCACGGCCGCCCGCACCTCGATCTCCTCACTGTCCGCCATGGTGGTAGACAGCTGTTCCAGTCCGGTGTTCAGACTGTAACGGCACTCATCATCCATCCCTGAGATGTCGGCGGAATGTGTAAACGGAACGCTCCCCTCCAACACCGCAAAGGGCATGGTATCATCGGCGGAGACATACAGGATCTGCACCACTACAGCTCCATCAATCTGGATTCCGGTTTCGGTGATCTGAACATCGTCTACTTTCACTGTACCCTGGCTGTTGCAGATCTGCAGCATGCGGGGTTTTGTTCCTTCAATGCGGATCCGGCCAGTGGCCCGCAGCCTGGAATTGTTCCGCATTACCATACTCTCATACAGTTCTTCCCTGGTGAACACCTCCAGTTCTTTCTCCGGTGAGTAAATGTCGTCCAGGATCTCCAGCTCCTGATTGGAGTACAGCTTGATATCCAGGTCCAGCATGCCCTCCAAATGGATGATACGCTCCTCACCGTCTGTGTCCTGATGCACCTGCAGTTCCATCTGTCCAAGAGAAACACTTACATCGGGCACCATCTCTGCGGTGGCCTGCGCCACTTCCACTTCGCCCCGCAGCGGCAGCGTGTGTTCCATCCACTGCTTTGTCCCGTTCTCGTCCTGCCCGTTATACAGCACAAACACAAACAGCTCTCCCTCCACCGTCAGCTTCCCTTCCTGCGGGTGGATCTCGTAGCCTCGAAGCTGCACATTCTCCCATAGGATCTCCTGAATGTCCGGCTTATTTGACGGAAGCAGTATCTCATCCTTAATGCGGATGATATCTTTTTTCTGTACCTCCAGCTGCATGAATTCCAGGTTTGTCTTTTTCTCGCAAAGTTCCATGCCGCTCTTGGCTTCCACCGCCGCAGACATGTCATAAATCTCATCTGTCACCGCCGTGAAGGTAAGAAGCCCTCTCATGCTCAGTTTTCTGGAATTGATCATCACCACATTCATATCCTCGATCTCGCAGGTCAGAGAGACCGGCTCACCGGCCTCCAGGCCTTCCATGTTAATGTACTCATCAAAACTAAGCCGCATATCCAGCCTATGTAACTGACGTTCTTCGGAATCGTCCATGTAAAGGACGCTGACCTGAACATAACCTTTCAACAGGAAACGTCCTGCCTCAGCTCTGGTACTCTCGATCACGGTCTTGGCTTTGCTCTGTATGATCTGCTCCACATCCGGTTTCGCGTCCGGCACATTAAAATCTTCTTCCAACGTGATCTGGCTTACTGCCCGCTTTGCCTGACGGCACATGTGAATGTTTTTCTTTAAAATTTCCATCTTGAAGCCCTCCTGTTTCCAATCTGTACTGATCTCATTTTCCTGTTTCTACTCAAACTCCACCTCTTTATCCCGGTTCTGCAGCTTGACGACGATCACCGGGTAGGAAGGATCCTTTGAAATTTTACCGCCTGGAGACGGTCCGATCAGCGTTGTCGCGAGATGAATGTTGTTCTCTCCCTCCGAACACTCGTCTACAGAAATACTGTAGCCCCCTGTGTTCTGCTTTCCATATCCCCTCACTGCGTACAGATCGTCCTGATCGACAAACACAATCTGCATTTCCTCCGCCTTATGTTCCTCGATCACTTTTTTCAGTTCCTCCGGCACCTGTTTTGCCTCCACCACCGTAAAATCCAGTGCTGTTCTCTCCCCGTCTTCATCCTCCCCCAGACCGCAGCCTCCAAGCAGAAGAAAAACGGCAGTTATCAGGCAAAAAAGTTTTCCAAATTTTTTCATAATCCGCCCCGATGATCTCTTGAATATAATCATACCTATGAAAATGCGCAAAAAAATATGACAGGTAAATCACACCTGTCATATTTTATTGCGTTTTTTCATCTTATCTCTCGTATCCTGATTGATATGCTCTTTCAGCCTCTTCATATAATCGGAGAATTGCACCTGCTGCGTTCCGTAAGTCAGATTCAGTTCATACTCCAGCGGCAGCCAGGTAGAGATATCTGCCTCGTTGTGCTGGATCAGGGCTTCCATCTTATCCAGCGCCTTGTAGATTTTAGCTTCCGGAGTCTGCTGCGCGTCCATCTCTTCAAATAACATCCTCAACTCTTCCCGGTATGGCTGCGGCATAGCTTCGATCCATGCGTAAATCCGACGGCTTTCCTCCTGCTCATGCTCTTCCTTTTTCAGAAACGCAGGAATATCTCCGGTGAACGCCTCTCCCATATCATGAAATATGCACATGCGGATTACCTTGTCGATATCCGCCTCCGGAAATTCATCCTTCACAAAATACGCCATCATGGCCAGGCGCCAGCTGTGCTCCGCCACACTCTCATGACGTCCCTGGGAAGTCCAGGAATGTCTGGTATTATTCTTCAGATTTTCCGCCGTGTGCATCAATTCTAGAAATTTTCCCGTCTCCATGGTATTTCTTCCTCCGGAATGTTGGTGATCAGCAGATGCTCCGCTTTTCGGTCATTACGGCTGCGCATATTGTAAAGGTATCGGTTGTCAAAGGAGAAGATGCGGAACCCCTCCTGGTATAGACTGTAGATGTAGGCTGTGTTCTTGATGACCAGCAAAAACCTTGCTTTTGTTCCCTTCAGAAAATCTGCCAGGCGCTTCTGATCATCCCGGTCAAACTCCCGTCCCTCATACTCCGAAAAATCAGTGTCATATGGCGGGTCGAGGAACATAAAATCCCGCTCCGTCAGTTCCAACCCGTTCATAAACTCCTCAAAATCCTGACAGCAAAGCTTAGTCCGGCGCAGCAGTCTGCCTATATCCTCTCCGAACATATAACGGATCTTAGCGCTAAAATCTTTCTTGTTATAAGAAATGCCGCCGTAGGGGATGTTAAACTCGCCTTTCGCATTGTAACGGAACATAGACCCGTAGCAGTATTCCCGGATAAAGTAGAAGTTGGCAATCTGATACTGCTTTGTGGACACTAATTTTCCTGCAGCGATCTGATTGAACACATTGCGGAAGTACATATAAAAACCGCTGGTAAAACCGGTAATCAGATTATCCTTCAGATCTTTCCCGGTAAATGGCTTCTTTTTCTGGTTTTCTAAAGTCCGGATGAATTTGTCCTCCGTCATGCGAAGCATCTGTTCCACAAATTCCCCGGAATCCAGAATCAATTCTGTCATCACCTGATGATCCGTGGCTATTTCCGAAACCAGGCTGTAGTTCAATCTCAGGTTTTTAATATTCTGGTGTTCCTTATCCGCCCATTCATAAACCCGGTACAGCGTCAGAATATCCGGATACCGCACTTCACATAGTTTCTTCAGCGCCTCGAAACTGCCGTTATAGAGTTCCAGAATGCGGCGAAATTCCGCATCTCCTTCCTGCAGCAGCCGATAAAAATCCATGAGGTTTTCAGAGATGTCATTGATGACTGCCCGCTCCGGATTCAGATAAAAGTAGACTGCTCCTCCGCCCACAAAAGGTTCAATATACCTGTCACAATCCGGAAGCAGCGAAGCAAACCGGCTGATCTCACTGGACTTCCCCCCCGGCCATTTAATAAATGGTTTTAATCCTGATGGCATTTTCTATTTCCTCTTCTTTAGAATTTTCGTATCCCGTCGCTCCCGTCATCCACCGTATTGATAATGGACTTTATGATGACATCGTAACCGTAATGGTCATCCACTTTTATATGCACCCGGTCATTTACCTTGTGCCCAAGAAGCGCTTTCCCCAGCGGAGACTCGATGCTGATCAGCCCCTTCAAAGAATTGCCCCGGACGGAGGTTACTACCTTGTAGGTCTCCGTAATATCATCCTCCTCAAAGTACACCTCTACCGTGTTGTTCAGCCCTACCTCGTCCTCTTTTGAATCTTCAGAGATCACTGTGGCGGTCTTCAGCATTCGTTCCAGATAGCGGATCCGGCTTTCATTCTGGTTTTTATCTTTTTTCGCGGCATAATATTCAAAGTTTTCACTGAGATCTCCCTGGGCTCTGGCCTCCTTCACAGCCTCAATAGCGTCTTTTCGCACCACCAGCTTGCGGTACTCAATCTCCTGCTGGATTTTTTCCACATCTTTCCTCGTAAGTTCCGTACCCAATTTTATTACCTCTTTTTTGATTTTTAAAATTTGTTATATGACTGTTAAGGATTATAACATAGGATCTTCAAAATGTCTTGATAAAATGTTTCACCTGTGCCTGCGCCGTCTCTTTTTCTTTCCGGGGTTTCTATTTTCTTTTGCCGCCCGTTCTGACCGGACCTGCGCGATCTCCCCCAGCAGCTCCTGATAATCCCTCTCAAAAAGAAGATCGGTTATCTGACGTTTTAAAACTTCTTCCGGAATTCGTTCCAGAATCTTTTGCTGCACAAACTGTTTGCTTCGCGCTTTATAAACCGGCAGATCATTCATCTCCTGCATTCTGGCCAGTTCCGGCCTCCATAAAAAGTGAAGTTGATTTGCCGCAGACGCCTTATGATTAGGAGCGGGAAGCTGGTCCATCTCCACTTGGATCTGTCCGTCTTCACCCTCCCATATTACTATAATGCCCCAGTGTTCCGGAATATGTTCATGGGCATGTTTTACGTGGCTTTTCCCCACTACCAGAAAATTGATATCACAGAAATCATCATAATCCCTGGTCTGGGTCTTCAGCCGGGTATAGGAATCCCGGTCGCTCTTGATCTCAAATCCCAGCAGGGCTCCATCGATCACGCCGATGACGTCCGCCCGGGACGCACCGGCATTCTTCTCCTCAAAAATACGGATCTTCCCGTAAAACTCCTCCAGATAGTCAAACAGCGGCTCCCGCATCTGGCTATCCGTCAAACCAGAATTTTCACTAGTCATATTAAGTCCTCATAGCACACTTGTCTTCGGAGCGAATGGATGAAAAATGACGTATGATTCCTATATCCTGTGTTCGGACGATGCGATGGACATCTATCCGCCTGAGTCGGACTTCGTCCGCCCCAGTCCGGACATCTGTTCACGCATAGCCGTACACATGGATACAGGAACCCCCTTGCCATGTTTCGTCCATTCATTCGAATAATTTCATGGATCGGCGGACAGTTTCCGGTACACTGTGAAGTACATGGTCAGGTAGCAGGTCAGCCCGCCTACAAAATTGGAGATCGGCTCCGCCAGAAAGACGCCGTTTACTCCCAGGCCGTGTACGTAAGGAAGAACCAGCGTCAGCGGCACTACGATCACGATCTTGCGAAACAAGGAGAAAAACACCGCCTGCTTTGCCTTCCCCAGCGCCACGAATGTGGTTTGCCCGGCAAACTGAAAGGCCATCATCACAAACCCGAAAAAATACAATTTTAATGCCGCGGTTCCATGCTCCAGAAGCTCTGGTTCTGAGTTGAACATCTGAATCCAGAAATGGGGAAATAATACCACTGCCAGCCACGCCAGGGCAGTATATCCAACGCAGACCATCGTCTGAAAACGGATTCCTGCCTTTACCCGGTCATACCGGCGCGCACCAAAATTATATCCCAGCACGGGCTGGCCACCGCTGGTGATTCCCTGTGCCGGCAGGGAGACTACGGTCCGAACGGAATTCACCACGGTCATGATTCCTATGTAAAGATCTCCGCCGAAAATGCCCAGCATCTTATTGCACGCCAACTGCACAGCGGAGTTAGTAAAATCTACAATAAATCCTGTAAGACCCAACCCGCAGATCTCTTTTGCAAGTCCTGAATGGAAATGGACATATTTACGCTCCAGCTTCAGTATCGTCTTCTTTCCGGTGAGGAACCTCAGTACCCAGACCGCTGATACGGCCTGAGAAATGATGGTAGCCAGCGCAGCGCCCTGTACCCCCATCCCCAATGTAAAAATGAAAACAGGATCAAGCGCAATATTCAGGACAGCGCCGATTGCGATGGTCATCATCCCGATCCTGCCAAAGCCCTGGCAATTGATAAACGGATTCATTCCCAGACCCATCATCATAAAAATTGTCCCCGCGGAATAAATACGCATATAATCTGAGGCATAAGGATAAGTTGCCTCACTGGCGCCAAAGGCGTGCAGGATCGGAGCTTCGAAAATCTGCAAGATCGCCGTTAATGTCACTGCAGTAGCTGTCAGCAGGAAGAAGGATACCCCCATAATTTGGCTGGCCCGCTCATAATCCTTTCTGCCCCTGGCAATAGAGCAAAGCGGCGCGCCGCCGCTTCCAAACAATCCCGAAAAGGCGCTAAGCAGTGTAATGATGGGAAAGCACACTCCTACCCCGGTCAAAGCTGTGGTAGATGCCCCTGGGATTCTTCCAATGTAGAATCGATCTACAATATTATATAAAACATTGATAAACTGTGCCAGCGTCATGGGAATCGCCATGCGGATGATATTCCTGCCCACAGATCCCTGGCTGAAATCATTGGTCGCTGTTTGCTGCAAAGTTATTTTTCCTCCCTATTTCGCCGTTTGCCATTCATGCAAGCATGTTGGCTCACTGTTGCTCATTATATCACGTTTTTCGCAATTGTTTCTGCTTGTTTTTTCACGTTTTTTGCAATTCTTATCCTTGCGGACGCCTTTTCGGATATGTTATGCTTTGTGCAGCACCCCCAAACTATTTGGAAAGGAACGCCCCAACGATGATCAGCCGAAAAAAAATTTCTTTTACTATATTAATTTCCATTATGTTTCCGGTTCTGGCGCTGGCTGCCTGCAAACACGCCGGTTCATACTCCCAGGGAGGGATCTCCGAGACCGGATTCTATCTTGACACAGTGGTCACCCTTACTGTCTATGGAACGGAAGATAAATCAATTCTGCAGGGTGCGTTCTCCCTGATAGCCGATTACGAATCCATGCTCAGTCGTACCCGGGAAGGCAGCGATATCTGGAACATTAACCACAGCGCCGGTACACCTACCGAAGTCTCTGCCGAGACAATTTCCCTGCTTCAGACTGCGCTTAACTACTGTGAACTCTCTGATGGAGCCTTCGACATTACCATCGCGCCTGTAACAGATCTGTGGGATTTTCATGGAGAGGGCAGCGGGAATGTTCCTGACCAGGAACAGCTGGCTGAGGCGCTCTCTCATGTAAATTACAAGAATATTAAAATAACCGGAAATACAGTCACTCTGAGTGACGCCCAGGCCGCCATCGACCTGGGGGCCATCGCCAAAGGCTATATTGGCGATCGGATAAAGGATTTTCTTCTTAGTAAAGGCATCGCCAGCGGCATGATCAACCTGGGAGGAAATGTTCTGGTCATTGGGGAGAAACCAGACAGCAGTCTTTGGAAGATCGGCATCCGCAAACCCTTTTCCGAAGATGGTTCTGAATTAAGTGCCGTCGTTTCTGCTGCGGATCAGTCTGTTGTCACTTCAGGCACCTACGAGCGCTATTTTATAAAGGATAATATTCTTTACCACCATATCCTGGATTCGCAAACCGGCTATCCGGCTAAGACCGGATTATCCAGCGTTTCCATCCTCTCGGACAGTGCTACAGAAGGCGACACCCTGAGTACCACCTGTTTTTTGCTGGGGCCGGAAAAAGGAATGAACCTGATTGAAAAGACGAATGGAGTTGAAGCATTATTTATTACGGAAGACGGGGAACTTCTGTACAGCAGTGGATTTTCGACTACATAACCATTTCTTTATCAATTATTTTTCAAATTATACAAATTTTTGTTTCATTTCAAAACAATCAACCGATATTTTCAAGATTATAGGAATTCTCTATGAAACTAAAGACATTTCGGGGCGCAGCATTGACCAGCGTACAGAACGAACGCAACTTATCCAGAGCGTATTAGCTGGTTGTGGCACTGCCGCAGGATACCCCATCCTTATTCTGCAGCTGCAATTGCCGGTCTCCTGATCGGACTTCTTCTGGTGACAGCAGACAAAAAAGCCGCCTTCGCAAAATGCCCGGGCGACTTTGAACATGCAGCGGCAAACAGTCTGACTCATATAGATCACTCTGAGTGCACGGCCTGCGGAAAATACGCAGAAAAATGTCCGGTGAAAGCCATATATCTCACATTCCCCTGGATTTCCTCACGCAGGCCTTTTCCGCCTCAATAATAGCGCTTCGCAACCCCTTTTCCTCCAGCACGCGAACTGCCTCCATGGTAGTCCCGCCGGGGGAACAGACCATATCTTTCAGAGCGCCAGGGTGCATGCCGGTCTCCAGCACCATCTTTGCACTGCCCAGGACCGCCTGGGCGGCAAACTTATATGCCTGTGTTCTGGGCATTCCATCAGCAACGGCGCCATCGGCCATAGCTTCGATCAGCAGAAATACGTAGGCCGGTGAACTGCCGGATACGCTGGTA
>CADCMM010000050.1 GCA_902802515.1 uncultured Lachnospiraceae bacterium | reverse complement strand
GTTACCACAGCGGTATAAACGGAACGTTTTCTTGCCATCTCGTCGCTTTCCAGGTATTCATCGTAGGTGGTAATCTTATCGATCAGTTTTCCATTCGGCAAAATCTCCATAATACGGTTTGCGGTAGTTTGCACGATCTGGTGGTCACGGGATGCGAAGAGCATGACTCCGGGGAATTTGATCATACCGTTATTCAGCGCAGTGATGGATTCCATATCCAGGTGGTTCGTAGGTTCATCGAAAATCAGAACGTTGGCCCCGGAGATCATCATCTTGGAGAGCAGGCAGCGAACCTTCTCACCTCCGGAGAGTACGCGCACTTTCTTAACGCCGTCATCGCCTGCGAAGAGCATGCGCCCCAGGAAACCGCGGACATAGGTCTGATCCTTGATCTCGGAAAACTGGGTCAGCCAGTCGGCAATGGTCAGGTCATTGTCAAATTCTTTGGTATTGTCCTTCGGAAAATAAGCCCGGGAAGTGGTGACGCCCCATTTCAAGGTTCCCTCGTCCGGTTCTATCTCGCCCATTAGGATCTGGAAGAATGTGGTCTTGGCCAATTCGTTGCCGCCCACAAATGCTACTTTATCGTTATGTCCCAGAGTAAAGGTAATGTTGTCCAGCACCTTGACTCCGTCAATGGTCTTGGAGAGATTTTCCACCATCAGCACTTCATTTCCAATCTCACGGTTCGGACGGAAATCAATGTAGGGGTATTTGCGGCTGGAGGGTTTGATCTCATCCAGTTCAATCTTTTCCAGAGCACGTTTTCTGGAAGTTGCCTGTTTGGATTTGGAAGCGTTGGCGGAGAAGCGCTGAATAAATTCCTGCAGCTCCTTGATCTTTTCTTCTTTTTTCTTGTTTGCTTCTTTCATCTGGCGGATCATCAGCTGGCTGGACTCATACCAGAAGTCGTAGTTTCCGGCATACAGCTGAATTTTGCCGTAATCGATATCGGCGATCTGGGTGCAGACCTTATTTAAGAAGTAACGGTCGTGGGATACCACGATCACCGTATTGTCAAAATTGATCAGAAATTCTTCCAGCCAGGAAATGGCGTCCAGGTCCAGATGGTTCGTCGGCTCATCCAGCAGCAGGATGTCGGGGTTGCCAAACAGCGCTCTGGCCAGCAGAACCTTTACTTTTTCGTTACCGTTCAGGTCTTTCATCAGAGAGTAATGCATGCCGGTGTCAATGCCCAGGCCATTCAGCAGGGTGGCGGCGTCGGATTCCGCTTCCCAGCCGTTCATCTCGGCGAATTCTCCCTCCAGTTCACTGGCGCGGATGCCGTCCTCATCGGAAAAATCCGGTTTTGCGTAGAGAGCATCCTTCTCCTTCATGATATCATACAGACGCTGGTTGCCCATGATGACGGTGTCGAGAACCGGATACTCGTCATATTTGAAATGATCCTGTTCCAGCACAGACAAGCGCTGACCGGGGGTAATATTGATGGAACCTGTGGTGGTATCCAGCTGTCCGGAAAGAATCTTCAGGAACGTAGATTTTCCGGCGCCATTGGCTCCGATCAGGCCGTAGCAGTTGCCCTCGGTAAATTTGATGTTTACATCTTCGAACAGGGCTTTCTTTCCTATTCTTAGCGTGACATTATTTGCACTGATCATAGATAGTCCTCCATAAAATACACTGTTGCTAAGGGGCCGTTGCACTAAATGCATAATTTGCGTAAATATAGTTTTCTGAGAGCCTCGTCATGCGTTGGTACTTCCTGGCTGCAAACCTATGCGCGGCAGGCAGGTTAGTACCCACTACGCATGGCGGGCAGCGAAAGCGTTCGTCAGAAAACTATATTTATGCAATAAATGCTTAGTGCAACGGCCCCCTAACTATCTATTTTAATGAAAACCCTGGAAAATGCAAGTAAAATTACGCTTTTTTCCCCTTTTTTGTAAAATAGAATTTTACTTATAGATTTCCTAAGTGTTATACTAGTCCTAAGAAGGAGGAATTTTGATATGAGGTATCCGAAAAATTTACCAATGGGAGGCACCATCGGTTTTGTGGCGCCGTCTTTTGGCTGTGCCATCGAGCCATACAGAACTTGTTTTGAGAATGCGCAGAAGAAATTTAAGAAGCTGGGCTATCAGCTGGATCTTGGTCCTAACTGTTATGCCATGGAAGGAGTGGGCATCAGCAACACACCGGAGAAGTGCGCAGCTGAACTGATGGAATATTATCAGCGAAAGGAGAATGATATCCTGATCTCCTGCGGCGGCGGAGAGCTGATGTGTGAGATCCTGGGGCATATGGATTTTGAAGCGCTGCGCAAGGCGGCTCCCAAGTGGTACATGGGTTATTCTGACAATACAAACCTGACTTATCTGCTTGCGACGCTGTGCGATACTGCCTCTATCTACGGACCCTGTGCGGCGTCCTTTGGCATGCAGCCATGGCATCAATCGCTGGAGGACGCAATTGAACTGCTGACAGGAGAGAAGAGCAAGGTCAGAGGATATGACAGATGGGAATCCAATGAGGCAAAGGATCAGCTGAAAGCGGAGGGAAATCCCCTTGCCCCTTATCGGCTTTCGGAAAAGAAAGTACTGAAAAGCTGGATTGGCCGTCAGCGTGTTTCGCCGGAGGCAGGCATTTCATTTGAAGGAAGACTGCTGGGAGGCTGCATGGACTGTCTGGTAAATCTGCTGGGCACTCGTTTTGACCGGACGGTGGAATTTGCCAAGCGATACAAAGAGGAAGGAATCGTATGGTTCCTGGAAGCATGCGATTTGAATGTGTTTTCTATCCGCCGCGCCATGTGGCAGATGGAGGAAGCGGGTTGGTTCCGGTATGTGAAAGGGTTTCTCATTGGCCGGCCTCTGTGTTTTGGACAGGAGATGATGGATCTGGATGCCTACGAAGCTGTGCTGAAGGTAGCAGGAGAGAAAAACGTTCCGGTGATCATGGATGCGGATATCGGACATTTATCTCCGATGATGCCGCTGATCGTGGGAAGCCGCGCAAAAGTGAAAGTAAAGGGAAATGATCTGGAGGTGGAGATGGAGCGAAAATAGAAGAAGCCCGACAGACCGCAGACATGCCATGCTGCGCATGTCAGCCGTGCTTTCAGCACTCCTGTCTGCGGCTCGCTGGGCGTTTCGCCCAGCTCCCACGGGCTTCTCTTGTTTCCCGAAAAGTGCAAAATTTTCCACAAAACTCTCTGGCAGGAAATGGACAAACACAGGAGACTGTGCTACAATAATTCTGTATGGAAAAATGTACGTTTGTACAAAATGTATAACTATGGATCGCCGGCATCCCTCCGGTGGTTCTAAAAAATAAGGAGGAAAACTACAAATGGCTAGAAAAATGAAGACCATGGATGGTAATCATGCTGCAGCTCATGCTTCGTATGCATTTACAGATGTAGCAGCGATTTACCCGATTACCCCTTCATCTGTTATGGCGGAAGCCACCGATGAATGGGCAACCCAGGGAAGACTGAACCTGTTCGGACAGACGGTTCAGGTTACCGAGATGCAGTCTGAAGCTGGCGCAGCCGGTACGGTACACGGCTCTCTGGCAGCAGGCGCGCTGACCACCACTTACACCGCATCACAGGGCTTGCTGCTGATGATCCCGAACCTTTACAAGGTTGCAGGTGAGAGACTTCCGGGTGTGTTCAATGTATCCGCGCGTGCTCTGGCCAGCCACGCACTCTCTATTTTCGGAGATCACTCCGATGTTTATGCCTGTCGACAGACCGGCGCCTGTATGCTGTGTGAATCCAGCGTTCAGGAGGTTATGGATCTGACTCCGGTGGCACACCTTGCAGCCATCAAGGGTCGTCTTCCGTTCATTAACTTCTTTGATGGTTTCCGTACTTCTCATGAGATTCAGAAGATCGAGCAGTGGGATTACGAGGATCTGAGAGAGATCACTGATTTCGATGCGATCCAGGCTTGGAGAGATCAGTGCCTGAATCCGAATCATCCCTGCCAGAGAGGTTCTGCTCAGAACCCGGATATCTTCTTCCAGGCAAGAGAAGCATGTAATGTATACTATGATGATATGCCTGCTATTGTTCAGGAATACATGGACAAGGTTAACGCTAAGATCGGTACGGATTACAAGCTGTTTAACTACTATGGCGCAGCAGACGCAGACCGCGTGATCATCGCTATGGGCTCTGTATGTGATACTATCGAAGAGACCATCGACTATCTGATGGCAGCCGGTGAAAAAGTCGGCGTCGTAAAAGTTCGTCTTTACAGACCGTTCTCTGCGCAGGCACTGGTAGCAGCGATCCCGGAGACCGTAAAACAGATCACTGTTCTTGACAGAACGAAAGAGCCGGGCGCTATGGGCGAGCCGCTGTATCTGGACGTTGTAGCAGCGCTGAAGGGCACCAAGTTCGAAAGTACTCCGGTATTCACCGGCCGTTATGGTCTGGGTTCCAAGGATACCACACCGGCCCAGATCGTTGCTGTTTACAATAACACTGAGAAGCCGAAATTCACCATCGGTATCGTGGATGATGTGACCAACCTGTCTCTGGAACTGGGCGAGCCGCTGGTAACCACTCCGGAAGGCACCATCAACTGCAAGTTCTGGGGTCTGGGCGCAGACGGTACGGTAGGAGCTAACAAGAACTCCATCAAGATCATCGGTGATAACACAGACATGTACGCTCAGGCTTACTTTGACTATGATTCTAAGAAGTCCGGCGGTGTGACCATGTCTCACCTGCGTTTCGGTAAGAAGCCGATCAAATCTACTTATTTGATTCACAAAGCAAACTTTGTTGCCTGTCATAACCCATCCTATGTGCGCAAGTACAATATGGTTCAGGAACTGGTTGACGGCGGTACCTTCCTGCTGAACTGCCCGTGGGATATGGAAGGTATTGAGCATCATCTTCCGGGTCAGGTAAAGAAATTCATCGCGGATCATAACATTAAATTCTATGTGATCGATGGTATCAAGATCGGTAAGGAGATCGGACTGGGCGGACGTATCAATACGGTTCTGCAGTCTGCATTCTTCAAACTGGCAAACATCATTCCGGAGGAGCAGGCCATCGAGCTGATGAAGGCAGCAGCGAAAGCTACCTACGGACGTAAGGGCGACAAGATCGTTCAGATGAACTATGACGCTATCGACGCCGGCGCAAAACAGGTAGTTGAGATCGAAGTTCCGGCAAGCTGGGCAAACGCTGAGGATGAGGGACTTGATTTCACAACGGCAACGAAAGGACGCAAGGACGTAGTTGATTTTGTAAACAACATCCAGGCAAAAGTAAATGCTCAGGAAGGAAATTCATTGCCGGTATCTGCATTCAAGGCTTATGTGGACGGCACCACGCCTTCCGGCGCGGCAGCTTACGAGAAGCGCGGTATCGCAGTAGATATCCCGGTATGGAATCCGGAAAACTGTATCCAGTGTAACCGCTGCTCCTATGTCTGCCCGCACGCAGTTATCCGTCCTATCGCTTTGACCGAGGAAGAGGCTGCAGCAGCTCCGGAAGGAACGAAGACTCTGCCGATGACCGGTATGGCTGGTTATAAATTCGCTATCGTTGTATCTGCCCTTGACTGTACCGGATGCGGTTCCTGTGCAAACGTATGTCCGGGCAAGAAGGGCGCAAAGGCTCTGACTATGGAGAACATGGAAGCAAATGCAGCCTGTCAGGCTGGCTTCGATTACGCAGTGGAACTGCCGATCAAGACCGATGTAGTAGAGAAATTCAAAGAGAATACCGTAAAGGGATCTCAGTTCAAACAGCCGCTGCTTGAGTTCTCAGGCGCCTGCGGCGGATGCGGCGAGACTCCTTACGCAAAACTGATCACCCAGTTGTTTGGTGACAGAATGTACATTGCGAACGCAACCGGATGCTCCTCTATCTGGGGTAACTCTTCACCGTCCACACCGTACACGGTAAATGCGAAGGGCCAGGGCCCGGCATGGTCCAACTCTCTGTTTGAGGACAACGCCGAGTTCGGTTACGGTATGCTGCTGGCTCAGAAGGCCATCAGAAACGGTCTGAAGACGAAAGTCGAAGATCTGATCGCCAATACCGATAAGGAAGATGTAAAGACAGCCGGTCAGGAATGGCTGGATACCTTCTCCGTAGGCGTTACCAACGGTGCTGCTACCGATAAGCTGATCGCTGCTCTGGAAAGCTGCGGATGCGAAAAAGCTCAGGAGATCCTGAAGAACAAAGATTATCTGGCAAAGAAATCCCAGTGGATCTTTGGTGGTGACGGATGGGCATACGATATCGGTTTCGGCGGTGTTGACCACGTTCTGGCTTCCGGACAGGATATCAACGTAATGGTATTCGATACCGAGGTTTACTCCAACACAGGCGGACAGGCTTCTAAGTCTACACAGCCGGGTGCTGTGGCACAGTTCGCTGCCGGCGGTAAAGAAGTGAAGAAGAAAGATATGGCTTCCATCGCTATGAGCTATGGTTATGTATATGTGGCACAGATCGCTATGGGCGCTGATTACAACCAGACCGTAAAGGCAATCGCTGAGGCAGAGGCATATCCGGGACCGTCCCTGATCATTGCTTACGCTCCGTGTATCAATCATGGTATCAAGAAGGGTATGTCCAAGGCTCAGACCGAGGAACAGCTTGCAGTTGAGGCTGGTTACTGGCATAACTTCCGCTTCAATCCGGCTGCTAAGGCAGAGGGTAAACCTGCATTCACTCTGGACTCCAAGGCTCCTACCGGAGATCTGATGGAATTCCTGGATGGCGAGGTGCGTTACAACTCCCTGAAACGCGCAAATCCGGAAAGAGCAGAGAAGCTGTTTGCGAAGAATGCTGCATACAACAAAGAAAGATATGAGTATCTGAACAAACTGATCACACTGTACGGTGGAGAACAGTAAGAACATACAAACAATAAATGGGTGTTGCAAAGTGTGACACCCACTTAAAATATAATATATGAGGGGGATTAAAAATGAAAAACTATTTTGATTTGACTGGCCAGGTTGCAGTCGTGTCCGGATGCTCTACGGGACTTGGTGTGCAGATGGCAAAAGCACTGGCGAGCCAGGGGGCAAAGGTGGTTGCCATTGCCCGCCGGCAAAACCTTATTGATGATGTGGCAGAGGAACTGGCAAAGGAATACGGTGTGGAGACACTGGCGGTGAAATGTGACATCACAGATACGGACATGGTAAATGCGGCGATTGATCAGGTGGTGGAGCGGTTTGGAAGAATCGATATTTTGATAAACAATGCCGGCACAGGAGCAGTAGCACCGGCGGAGGATATCACCGACGAGCAATTTTATAACGAAGTAAATATCGATATGTTCGGCTCTTTCCGTCTGGCAAGAGCCGTAGCAAAGAAAGCGATGATCCCGGCCGGCTACGGGCGAATCATCAACATTGCATCTATGTATGGTTTAGTGGGAAATAAAGTGGCTCCCTGCTCTCCGTATCATGCAGCAAAAGGCGGCGTGGTGAACTTGACGAGAGGACTTGCAGCAGAGTGGGGCAAATACGGCATTACGGTTAATGCCATCTGCCCGGGTTATTTCTACTCACCGTTGACCAAGGAAACCCTGGATAGTGATTTCTTCCAGCAAAATGCCCAGACGATGATCCCGCTTTCTCGTTACGGAAATGAAGGAGAGCTGGATACCGCCGCACTGTTTCTGTCATCCCCGGCATCCACCTATGTAACCGGAGTAATCCTTCCGGTGGACGGCGGATATACCTCAATGTAACTTAAAAATCTCTGTAAAGGAACTGACTGCAGGGACTGTAAAGAGATGGCAGGATACTCTGCAGGTATGACGTGAAAAACAGATAGCAGGGAAAATAAGGAAAAGGCTGCTGCAGTAAATTGACTTACATTCCCATATATCCTGTGTTCGGATGATGCACTGGACTTGATCTGCCGGAGTTGGATTTATCAGACCCGGTTCGGACATTCGCCCATGCATAGCCGTACACGTGGATAGGTGGAAACGTTTGCCATCCTTACTGCAGCAGCCTCTTTTTGCGTGAACAGAAGCTATAATCGAGAGAATACAAGAAACTTACAGAGTATGTTTCTCGTTAGCGGAAAGAATAGTAGGTAGTTCCGGTTCTTAGCGTGGTATTTCCTTTGTACTTCGCCAATTCACTGACGGTTACCAGCTGATAACCCCGGCTGATAAGAGCAGGGATGATGGTTTCGGCGGCAGTTACGCTGGAGGCGTGAATATCATGCATCAGAATGATATCGCCATCCTGTACGCTGTTTAGTACCGCATTGATGGTGTGCTGCGGATTTCCGGTGTTTGCCCAGTCTCTGGTGTCGATGGACCAGTAGATGGAAGGCAGACCAACGGCGTATAAGACCCGGCTGCTGTTATGACCGTCACCGTAGGGCAGGCGGCAGAGGGTAGGGCTTTTGTCGGCGGCATTTCGGATAGCAGAGCTGGTCCTGGAAATCTGATCCTGGATTCCGGCATTTGACAAACTGGAAAGACGGGGATGAGACCAGGAATGATTTCCCAGCTCGCAGCCCATGGCGGCCATGCGTCGGACCGTAGAAGCCCTGCCAGGTACACTGGAACCTACCATGAAGAAAGTCGCCTTGGCGTTGTTACATTTAAGGCAGTCCAGCAGGCGGTCGGTATAAGGCCCGGGGCCATCGTCAAAGGTCAGTGCTACCATTGGCTTTTGTGGATTCGGGGCATCCACCTTTGCAGTGGGATCGTAGACGCCATTGTTTTTAAAATGATACCACTTCCCTTTGATCAGAACATCTCCCGTGACACGGTATCCTTTCTCGTTCAGATAATATTTCTTATTCTTTACCCGGATCCATTGGGATATCAGACGTTTTCCATTCGTATCCAGACGGTAGGTATGGCCTGATGTGCGGATCCAGCAGTTTTTCTGTAAAATTCCGTTCGGATCAAAATAGTAGTAACTTCCTTTGATTTTTTTCCATCCGGTGACACGGTTGCCTTTTGAGTTAAAATAATAGGTCTCACCGTCAATCTGCTGCCAGCCCTTTGCCATGGCGCCGGTGCTCTTTAGCATATATCTCTTTCCTATCCAGCCAAAACGCAGGACTCCGTATTTTGTGAGGTAATACCGTTTGCCTCTATATAGAACCCATTCTGTTACTCTTTGGCCTTTTGAATCCAGATAATAGATTTTCCCCTTAAAGTTGATCCATTGGTTGGTGATAATCTTTCCGTCCTGAGGTTTGAAAGTGACCCCGGATTCGGTCTTTTCCCATGTCCCGGTCACGGTTTCGGCCTGCGTTACGTTTTTTTGCGTGCCGGTTATTAATGTCGTGATCCTGGCATGGACCTTACATGCCGATGTCACACACAGGAGAAAGAGAAGCAGCAGGAATAGAAGAGTATGTTGTATTGCAGGGCGTTTTTTCATGATTTGCAGCAGCTCCTTTCTGTTGAAAAATGGGATGTTTTTCCTTGCAGTTATTTTCATTATAATTTATTCAAATCAGACTTACAATGGTCTTTTCTTTACATGGAAGAGAAATCAAGATATAATTATTAATTGAAGATAATACACCTGATGTGAAGAGGGGGATGGGATGAAACGGGAACGGATCTATATCGCAATTGACCTGAAGTCTTTTTACGCCTCCGTGGAGTGCATGCAGCGAGGGCTGGATCCGATGACGACGAATCTGGTGGTGGCGGATGAAAGCCGCACGGAGAAAACCATCTGCCTGGCGGTGTCTCCGGCGCTGAAAACCTACGGGATTCCCGGCCGGACCCGGCTTTTTGAGGTGGTGCAGAAGGTGCGGCAGATCAATGCCGGTCGCAGGGCCAGGCTGAAAGGCAGGGAGTTTTCCGGTGCGTCAGATAACAGTGAGGAGCTGAAAAACGATCCGACATTGGAATTGACTTACATTACCGCGGTGCCCAGGATGCAGCTCTATATGGAGTACAGCACCAGGATTTATAACATTTATCTGAAATATGTAGCACAGGAGGATATCCATGTCTATTCCATCGACGAGGTACTCATGGATGTGACGGCTTATCTGGAAACCTACAAGTTGACAGCCAGGCAGCTGTGCAGAAGAATGATCCAGGACGTACTGGAAGAAACGGGCATCACTGCCACCGGCGGCATTGGCACGAATCTGTATCTGTGCAAGGTGGCAATGGATATCATGGCAAAACACATGCCGGCAGACGAAAACGGAGTGCGGATAGCGCAGCTGGACGAGAAAAGTTACCGGAGTTTCCTTTGGACGCATCGGCCGCTCACCGACTTTTGGCGGGTAGGCCCCGGATACGCCAGAAAACTGGAAGCAAACGGAATGTTTACTATGGGAGATGTGGCCAGATGTTCCCTGGAAAATGAGGATCTGCTGTATCATCTCTTTGGCGTAAATGCCCAGCATCTGATCAATCACGCCTGGGGCTTTGAAGACGCCACTATGAGCGCCATTAAAGCGTACAAGCCTGAGGATCGGAGCGTTGGCGCAGGACAGGTGCTGCACTGTCCCTATACCTGCGAAAAGGCGAAGCTGATCGTGCGGGAGATGACAGATCTTTTGGTACTGGACCTTGTGGATAAAGGAATGGTCACGAATCAGATGGTGCTCACGGTAGGATATGACAAAGAAAGTCTGTCTGACCCGGAAGTACGCAGACAGTACCGGGGAGAGGTGACCACGGACCGCTATGGCAGGCAAGTGCCCAGGCATGCTCACGGAAGTACGAATCTGAAACGGCAGACTTCTTCTACCAGATTGATCACCGATGCGGTTATGGAATTGTACGACCGGATCGTGGATCCAAGGCTTTTGGTGCGAAGGCTCAATCTAACAGCGAATCATGTGGTGAAAGAAGATACGATACCAAAAGAAGAACATTACGAGCAGTTAGATTTATTTACCGATTATGCGGCTCTGGAGGAGAAGCGAAGACAGGAAGAAAAGGCATTGGAACGGGAACGGCGAGCTCAGATGGCGGTGCTGGAGATACAGAAAAAATATGGAAAAAATGCGATCCTGAAAGGCATGAACCTGCAGGAGGGAGCCACCGCGAGAGATAGAAACGGACAGATTGGAGGTCATCGAAAATGAATACATTAAAAATCAATACTCGTCAGACGATTCTTGTAGGAATGGCATTCTTGTCCATCTGTGCATTCTGGCAGATGTACAACAGTGTTATCCCGCTCATTCTTACCAATACGTTTCATATGAACGAAACATGGTCAGGGGTGATCATGGCAGCGGACAATGTGCTGGCACTGTTTCTTCTGCCCCTGTTCGGAGGGATCAGTGACCGCTGCAGATCCCGCCTGGGACGCCGGAAGCCATTCATTCTCGTTGGAACATTGGCATCGGTGGCGCTGATGCTCCTTCTCCCTCTGTTAGATGACAGTTATTTTACGGAGGCGGCGTCCTGGAAACTCGTTTGTTTTATTGCCGCCCTGGGCGGCCTGCTGGTTGCTCTGGGATCTTATCGCAGCCCTGCGGTTGCCCTGATGCCGGACGTGACTCCAAAACCTCTTCGCAGCCGCGGGAACGCCATCATCAATTTAATGGGAGCGGTAGGGGGCATTCTCTATCTTGTGATCGCCAGTGTATTATACTCCGGCGCCCGCACAGAAGGGAAGGAACACGTCAGCTATCTGCTTCTTTTTGCCATTGTGGCCGGTATTATGCTGCTGGCACTGTTTGTTTTGATGACTATGGTAGATGAACCTGCCCTGGCGGGGAAAGCCCGGGAATATGAAAAGGCCCATCCGGAGGACAACCTGGCAGTTTCTGACGGAAAGGGCGGAGAACGGCTGCCGTCGGAAGTGAAAAAAAGTCTGGCTTTTCTTTTGATTTCTATTGCTTTCTGGTTTGTGGGCTACAATGCGGTGGAGACCTGGTTTACCACCTATGCAAACCGGATGTGGGAAATGTCTCTTGGCGGCGCTTCTCTTTGCCTGACGATCGCAACCCTTGGCGCCATTGTGACATACATTCCTTCGGGCGCTCTGGCTGAGAAACTGGGGCGAAAGAAAACGATCCTGATGGGAGTTGCGCTGCTGGGTGGGTGCTTTTTTGTGCTGTTTTTATATACCTGTTTCTTCCATAGTTTTCATCCGGGACTGTATGTACTCTTTGTACTGGTAGGTATGGCCTGGGCCCTGATCAATGTAAACAGCCTTCCCATGGTGGTGGAGATGTGCAGGGACAGTGATATTGGCAAATTTACCGGATATTATTATACGTTCAGCATGGCGGCGCAGACTGTGACGCCGATTGTGGCCGGTGCGCTGCTAAATCGCGTTGGATACATAACTCTCTTTCCGTATGCTGCGATCGCGGTTGGCGCTGCCTGGATCACGATGCAGTTTGTACGTCACGGTGACAGCCATTTTGCGGGAAAGAGGGGACTGGAAGCCTTTGAAGATATGGACTGAGCGGTTAGAGAGGATCTGAGAAATTGAACAGAATGCTTATTTTACTGATCGTAATAGTGATAGTATTGATTTTATGGATATTGGCGGTAGGAGGGCGCAGGGGAGCCCGGCAGATCCATGAACTGGACGGCTGGCTTTATGCGCACCGGGGATACCATATGGAACCGGACGCTCCGGAAAACAGCGCGGCCGCGTTCCGGCTGGCGGCGGAGCGGGGTTTTGGAGCGGAACTGGACGTTCATCTGCTCTCGGACGGAAACCTGGCGGTTCTGCACGATTCCTCCCTGAAACGTATGACAGGGGAAGCGCTGACCATGGAACAGGTGCTGGAGATTTTTCAGGGAAAAGCGCCGCTGATCATTGAACTGAAAACCCATAAGGGAAACCATGCGGCTTTGTGCCAGGCAGTGTGCCGTGCCCTGGAAGGATATGAAGGGGTGTACTGCATCGAAAGCTTTGACCCGAAAGTGCTGCGGTGGCTGAGAAAAAACCGCCCGGAGATCATCAGAGGCCAGCTCTCCACAAATTTTTTCCGGGAAGACGCAGATTTGTCATTTCCGCTGGCGTTCCTTGGTACCTGTATGCTGGAGAACTTTTTGACCCGGCCTGATTTTATCGCATACCGTTTCAAATACCGCAGACAGCCGTCTAACTGGATCTGTCGCAGCGCCGATGAACTGCGCGCCGCGCAGAAAGAAGGACTCTGGCCGATTTTTGAGAATTTTGACCCTATGGAGAAATAGAGAACTTCCAAGATTTGTTAGCACTCGAACTTGAATGTTGGAAGTTGATTTTTGTCTTGTCTTAACAAACGCTGTAACGCCCATTTTAAAGGCTTTTCAGCGATTGGAACTTTTTATCAGAAGTTATCTTACACCGTCAATCTTTAAAAATTTGGTGTAAAAATGGTGTAAAACGGACAGGACAAGGAGGAACTTTCATGGTGATTGTTTATACAAGAAAAGGCGATTATTTATTCCCGAATCTGATTATCGAGGATACTGAAAAATATAGCATTGGCAAATATGGACTTCTTCGCAAAACCTATCTGAAAGAACATAAATCAGGCTGGTATCAATCCATGTTGCTGACCGGTAAATTGGATAGGCATCTGGCGGAAATAGATATACAGGCAGCAGACCGTATATCTTTGCTCATTGACCAGATGAAAAAGGCGGAGAACGTAACAGAGGAACTGAAGGCGAGAGATCAACAGATCTGGACTCAAAGAATGATGATCATTATCAATCGTGCTGAAGAAATTGTTTTGGCAGAATTGATTTATGCGTGAGGAGGGATCTGGCGATGGATGTTACGTTTATGGAAGAATACTATCGTTTGAGATATGAAGATCCCGTAAGTGAGAACTCTCTGTTGGGTGAAGAATATTACGAAATCCAGAAAGAGGTTTATCAAAACATTGATGAACTGGAAACACAGTTACAGATGATTGCACCGGATCTGCTCAGTCTGCTGAATAAGACCTTGGATAATATTTCAGATAAGTATGCGTACCTTATTGAAAAATCATATTTGCAGGGTGCGTTGGATCGGGAGCGGATGCTGGCAAGATAGAATAGTTAGTAGAGGAAAAGAGAGGACGCAGAAATGGTGTTCTCTCTTTCTTTTGCGTAACGATCAAAAATGATTATTTTTAGTTTTGCAATTTCAACTAAAAATCGATTATGTCATAATATGAAAGGACATGTTGGAGCATCAGACAATATTTAATCTATGCCAAGGAAGATGATAATGTCCTAAGATAAAAGCGAAATATGGTGGATAATATACGAATTGAAGAAAGACACTCTACATACTAGGTGAATATAAGCTATTTCGATAAATAGAACTGTAAATTATAGTACCGATATTGTAAAATAATATACGTACATAACCTATGAATTATTTGAACCAAATCACGCTTACGCGTGATTTGGTTCAAAAATGTAAAGGAGAAATTGCACAGTATATAAGCCAGATAATTAAAGAACAATGTGATGCCAAAAAGAGTGGTAGGGATATTGATAAAGAGTTTATGATTCCTGATTATTTAAAAGAGGCTGTGTATTGTGTGACGGAAAGATAAATATGGAAGAATTAACAGATGAACAGAAATTATTTCTGAGTGCAGAAGGCAGAGTTGTTGTTAGGGCATGTCCGGGCAGTGGAAAAACATATTCTGTTGCGAATAAATTGCTGTCATATTTAGAGGGATGGAGCAGTTATCATCAAGGAGTTGCTGTACTGTCATTTACGAATGTAGCCAGTGAAGAGATCCATAAAAAAGTTGCTTTGCTGAACAAAAGTATCGGAATTCTGGGATATCCACATTATATCGGGACGGTTGATAGCTTCATTAACGAATATATTGTTTTGAGATATGGTTATTTGATGACACATGATGGAGTAAGACCGTTAATTCCCTTGAGTGATAGTTGGAATATCCCATTTAAATTTTGGCGTAAGGAATGTCATGGAAATGGGTGTATAGAAAATGTAGAGAAATTTCAGTGGGGAATTGATTGTCAGACGGCACATTGTGGGAGGTGCTAACCGCACTTTGATTTCGGTGAAAACACCTTCCCGATCGTGCCGTATCGGAACCTAACGCAGACTTCT